>CALBXN010000114.1 GCA_937890485.1 uncultured Treponema sp. | reverse complement strand
CTATTGCCTCTTTATCTAAAGGAGTATGCTCTTTTACATAGTGGCTTACATCTGCAATATATACAGATAATAAATAATCTCCATTATCTCTTTTCTTAACAGATATAGCATCATCTAAATCTTTTGCATCTTCTGAGTCAATTGTATATATTCGTTCTTGTGTTCTATCTACTCTGCCTACTTTTTCTTCATCTAAAACTTTATCTGGTATAGTCTCAATTTCTTCTAGTACTAGTTCATTGAATTTTTCCATTTCATCAAGACCATAAGATATGTATAACGATTTAGCATCTATATGCGCATCTGAAGAGTCCCCTATTATTCTAGTTATTCTACCTTCAATCATTGAGGAAGCCTCCCACCAAACAATGTTTGAGCTAACTCAAAACTATTTTCATCTTTAATTTTATTTATAATTTCTGAAAGTAATACTCTACATGTAATTAAAGAATTTTCAGATTTCAAAACAAAACCTTGAACAAAATTAGCGTTTTCTTCTGTAAGGATATGTTTTTCAAAATCAGAAAGTTCATTACAAGAAATGATATTTTTACTTCCTAATATATCTTCAACAATTTTTTCAGCTAATATTTTTTCAAAATCAACTGTAAAAATATACACTTTGTGATTTTCTAAAGTAGGTTTGTATTTTTGCAATAAAGATTTTAAAAGTTCTGCTTTTTTTTCTATAGAAAGTTTTTCAAGATATTTTTTTATACCTTGAGTAACCTGCTCATCTTCAAAAGAAACTAAAAATCGTTGTTTTTCTAATGGAAGAGCAGCATTTGTATCTTTTTCAAATCTAGCAATTTTTTCTGCATAAAATTTTTCTTTTTCTTCACGGGCTGTTTTTAATTTACTATCTACACCATCAAGAATATTTTGGGATTCAATCTGAGAATTTTTAACTATTTTTTCAGCCTTTTTTCTAGCATCTTCTTGAATTTCTTTATCAAGAATATCTGTGGAACGTAATTCTTCCATAATTATTTTTCTTCCGTAAAATATAAATTGCGTTAAACACTAATTCCAACCGCTTCACGAATTGAATCTGAAAGAGATTTATGACCTTGCAAATGTCCGTGAATACCTGGAATTTCTACTATCAAAGGATAATTTCCCTTCATCTGCCAATCTAAAACTTCACTTTCTAGCATGGCAGAAACTTCTTCTGTAAGAATGAGAACCTTTGGGATTTGCTCTACTGAAGGAGCGGATAACTGTCCTGATCCTTTCCCTGTAACTTGATTAAATATTTCTAAGGCTTCAGCACGATTTACTGCAACTGCACCAGAAACACCAACAAGAGAAAAAGCTAAAACAAGTTCTCGCTCCCCAATAATAAAATAATTCACTTTACAAAAAATCCAAATTAAACAAAAAGGATAAGCAAAGCTACAAGGAATCCCCAAAGACAAATACCTTCAGCAAGACCTACAAAAGGAAGAGCCTTTCCTGAAAGTTCTGCGTTTTCACTCATTGCACCCATAGCAGCAGCACCAATTTTACCTACAGCCATACTACCAGCAATACAAGCAACTGCAACAGCAATAGCAGCAGCGATGTATTTAATTGTTGAAGTATTATCAGCTTCTTTAACTTCTGCTTCTTCAACTACTTCTGTAGCAGGAACTGAAGCTACATCATTAATTGCCATAACATCAGCTTCTTGAGCAAAAGCCCCTGTTAAAACAAAACAAAGCATTAAAAATGCCACCAAAAAATTTTTTTTGTTCATATTGTCCTCCAAATTTATTGTAACAAATTTATTTATATTTGAACTCAAATGGTTCAAATTCTTTACCAGTTTCTGTAAAAAACTTTGAGAAAAATTCATAATATTGCAAACGCACTACCTGAATTGCAACAATCATTCCTTCAAGAACGATAACTAATAAATTTCCAAAAATTGAAACAGCAATACTTCCAGCAGTTCCACCAATTCCACCATTAGACTGAATTAAAGAAGTCATTGTAAAAATGATGTATCCTAAAACAGCATGAGCAAGAGCAAAGGCTCCTACACGCAAAAAACTAACTGAATTGGAAAGATAACTTGAAACAACTTCAAGAAGTTCAACAACACCTTCTACAATGGTAGCAACAAGTCCATTTTCTAAAACAGGATGATGACCTTCTACCAAACGAGTCAGTGGTTCTGAAAAAAAGATTCCTAAAAGACAAATTCCTAAAATTATCCAATCATAAATAAAAATTGGACTTTTAAGAAAGAAAACTTTGATTGCGATAAAAACCACATACCAAAAGAAAATTGTTCCACAAATACCAGTTTTGCTGAAAATTGCTTTACCAATTCTTCCAAGTGAAAAATTATTTATAATATTTATCACTAAACCCACAGAATTGATGATAAAACCAATTCCCATGGTAAATAACAAGAAATAAAAAAGTTTATCGATGGAACTAGCTGATGGCATAAGATGTAAAATAGGACCATGACTTGTTACACCAAATAATCCTTTTAAAAATTTAGATACAGGTTCTAAAATTTGACCATTACCAAAAAACTCACCAGTTAAAATTCCCATTATGGTACTACTAATTCCGATACAAACAAAAACTGGACCAAAACCTGCACCTAAAACTGGAAACTTTTTTATTACACCAGTTGTCATTAAAATTCCAAGAATTAAGAAAACCAAACCTTGACCAGCATCTCCAAACATCAATCCAAAAAGTAATGTAAAAAAGAAGGCAACAAAAGGAGTTGGATCGATTGTTCCATAAAGAGGAGCACCATAACTGAAAACCATTCTGTCAAAATTGCCTACAATTTTTCCATGGTTAAGTTTTACAGGAACTTTTTCTCTACCAGATTTTACAGCAGGAACTTCATTTGGATTAAATTGACGGATTGCAATTCTTCCTTCTGTAAGTTCATCTAAATCATTCATAAAATCTCTTGATTGACTTAAAGGAATCCAACCAGTAATTCTATAAACTAACTGAGTAGATTCAAGTTTATTTTGAATTGCTTGAACCTGCATTCCAATTGAATAATGTCGCAACAAAGAAATTACTTCATCTTTATGAGTATCTGCAAAATTTTTTCGTTCTTCTTGAATAGAATCTAAAGTTTCTTTTGCCTTTGCAGCTTCAATTTGCATTGAAGCTAAAACATCATCAGGAATTCCTTTAAAATTTTCTGGAATTTCTAAAGCCACAAAACCGTATTTTTTTAGTTCTGAATCTAAGGCAAATCTTCCTTTTTTAGAAGAAGCAGCAAGAATCTTTGATTTATCTTCACCAAGAGGAATAACAATTCCACGAGTTCCTACAGCAAAAGCTAATTCTTCATAAATTTTTGGATCGATTTTTCCTATTCGTAAACTTAAAAAAGAAAGATGATCTAATTGAGAATAAGGAACTTTCAAATTTGAAAAAGAAAGAGCTTCTTTGTAAGCATCATCAATGCGTTTTTTTTCTTCAATCGCTTGAGATTCCCGTTTTTTCAAATCATCAATGGAATCAATAATTGTATTTGCTCTAATTTCATCTTGCTCAGAAGGTAAAGCAAAATCATCATCATAATCTTCTACATCTTGAATACCAAGAAAATTTCTTACAAGTTGTAATTTATCAAAAGTATCTTTAAAAGAATTTGAAACAGAAGATTTACTCTCATCTAAGTCTGTATCAAACTGAAAGCATTTTTTCTTTCCAATATATTCTATTACTTTTGCAATGTCTTCTTTTAGAACCATTAGCTCTAAAAGACGCATAGTTGCTGTTCGTGCCATAACTACTCCATTATATTACAACTGCTCAAATCCTGCAATTTTTTTTATTTCAGATGAAGAAACATTTAATCGCAAACCTTCTGCCGCAGTTCTAATGCAATCAAGTTCAAACTGCTTCATCTTAAACCAAGTAACCAAAACATTTGCTGTAAAAGGATACTGTCTAAAAGTTTTTAAGGCTAAAGCATTATTTTTTTTACTCATGGCCTGCTGAAGCCACCGAGGATCTACAGTCCAATCATCTGAACCTAAATAAGGATTTATGCAATCGGAATAAACACTTTGCTTCCAATCAGCCCAAGAATCCACAGGTAAATCAAGAACTTTTATTGCATCTCCTGCTATAGGGTCATTTTCAGTAGGATTTTCGGAAATTGATAATAATCGTTTTTTTATTTGTTCATTAGTATATTTATAATAAAGTTTTAATCTTACAACCCAAGCTACATTTCGCTGAGAAAAAGATTGTTTAATAAAATTTTCTACAGGGCTTCGTTCCAATTTTGGCAATTTTTGAATTGCAGCCCAAACACTTCTAACATACTGCAAATCGAGTTTATATTCAAAATCTTTTTCTTTATGAATATCAGGAATTTCCGTACACCAGGAAAATTCTGTATTTTCTGTCATTTTGGCTAAATCAGGATATTTTGAATAATCAATAGTAGCAAACTTTCCAATATCAACAAGAGAAGGTAGTTGATTTTTTCCTGTTACAAGGGATGAAACAACATCTTTTAAATTTGAATATTCATAAAAACGTAAAAGAATCGTAAAAATAGGTTCTGGTTTTGAATAACAACTTACTAAATCGATATATTGTTTTATAAATTTTTTTTGTGCTTCAACTTCAATTTGTTTTGCAAGCATAATTTCTGGAACCATGGGAACTTCTGTATTAAAAATCAAACTCCATAATTCAGAAAGAGATTTAGTTTCAAAAAGTTTTATTGTACGATTTCCAACAAAAGAACGAGCTATAATTCCACTTGCTTTAGCATAAACATAGGCAGAAGCTCCAGACTTATCCATAGCAACCTACTTTTCACTCTTAAAAAGCAGAGAATCTAATAAATTATTAAATGATTTTTCGTCTTGTGCTACAGACTGAATTTTTTGTTGATATTCTTGAAAGGAATTTCTGTTTTCTTGCAAAATTTTATTTTTTGTTTCTGTCAAATTTGATTCAAAATCTTTTATTAAATTATCATATCGCTCTTTATAAATACTATCAGCTTTTGCACGAGCTTCGTTGATATTTTTTTCTGCAACAGTTTGTGCATCAAAGATTAAAGAAGAAGCTTGATTTTCTACATTTATTAAGTGACTTATAACATCAATTTCAGACATACATATCACCTAATTCTTCTTCGTAACGACAAATCACTTCGTAAACACCTTGTGGAGTTTGTTGTTGCAACAAATCTGATCTAAAATTAACACTTTCTAAGATTATAGCTAATCGCTTAAAAATATGCAAATTTTCTTCGCCAAAATCTTGTGGATAAATCAACATAAAAACTATATGAACAGGATCATTATCCAAGGAATCATAATCAATCCCTTTTTTTGACAAACCAACACAACCTACAATATTTTTAACAGCGTCTGTTTTACCATGAGGAACAGCTACATCGTGTATGATCCCTGTACTCATCAAAGATTCTCGTTGTTCAAGAGCCTCTAATAACTTTCCACGATTAAGTGAAGCATCTGAATCCACAATAACTTGTACCATTTCTTCAAACAATTCATCTTTATCGTCGCTTTCAAGCCCTACTTTTATAATGTTGGGATTAAAAACTTCAGACAGGGTCATACACACCTCAAAAAAATTATTCTGTTACAACTTCTGTTGCTTCTGTTGAGCTAGACACTTCGTCTGCTTTCATTTCTGCAGGAGCTTCTTCCTTCCAGAATTCATTTTCTCCTGCTGATGATTCAGTTTGTTCAACGGCGGCATCAAGGGTTTCTACAGTTGGAGCCTTGTTAATAAAAGCAAGAGCAAAACTTGTTAAGAAAAATAATGTAACTAAAACATAAGTTGTTTTTGTAAGAACATTTCCTGATTGAGAACCAAAAGTTGTAGAACTTGGTCCACCTAAAAGACCTCCAAGCCCATTTCCATCTTCATTTTGAAGAAGAACAATTGCAACCAATAAAATACATACGATTACAAAAACTACTAATAAGATAATACCAATTACACCCATTTTATTACTCCAATACAAAAGTACTAATTTTCTTCTGTACATACTACTCAAAAAGGGAAAAATATGCAAGGACTAAACAAAACATCTGTAAATTTTTTTCAAAATAAAGCAAGAATAAATTTTGTAAATGCAAAAATTGATACAAAAATCCCATAGAAATTGTGTATTTAGATAATTCGTACAAGAAAACACTTTCAGCCAAAATTGCCCCACCTTGCTAGTGCTACGCTTCGCTTGCAAGGCTTTTAGTAAGCCTTCGGCTT
>CALBXN010000113.1 GCA_937890485.1 uncultured Treponema sp. | reverse complement strand
AGACCCTTTTGCAGGAAGTTCTACAACAGGAATTGCTGCAAGTTTGCTTAATCGAAGATTTTTAGGTTTAGAGCAAGAGCAAGAATTTTTAGAATTATCAAAAAATCGTCGTGAAGAAATTGAAGATATCTCTAAACGTTACAAGTATAGGAGAAAAATTATAAAATATTCAGATAGACCTTTAAAATCTATCTTAGAATTTCATGATAATGAATTTTATTATGGGAAAGATCTCCCTATAGAATAAATCCATTTTTTTTGATAAAATCTATAGTATGAAAACTTCACAATTAATGTTATCTACTCTGCGAGAAATTCCTGCAGATGCTGTAATTGCAAGTCACCAGTTGATGTTGAGAGCTGGTTTAACTAGAAAACTTGGAAACGGTCTTTATTCTTATATGCCTTTAGGATTGCGCTCTTTACGCAAGGTTGAAAATATCATTAGGGAAGAACTTGATAAAGCAGGTCTTCTTGAAATGAAGCCTACTGTTGTAGTTCCCGGTGAACTTTGGAAAGAAAGTGGTCGTTGGAATACAATGGGTGTAGAAATGCTTAGAGCAAAAAACCGTGGAGGACAAGATATCGTTATCAGTCCTACTGCCGAAGAAGCATTTACAGCTCTTGTTAGAGATACATTAACAAGTTACAAACAGTATCCTGTAATTCTTTATCAAATAAATACAAAATATCGTGATGAAATTCGTCCTCGCTACGGTGTAATGCGTGGTCGCGAATTTATCATGATGGATGCATATTCTTTTGACATCGACCAAAAATCACTTGATGAATCTTACGAAAAATGTGCTGCTGCTTATCGTAGAATTTTTAAACGAATGGGTCTTTCTACAATTTCTGTAAAAGCAGATACAGGTGCTATGGGAGGTTCTGGTTCAGAAGAATTCATGGTAGAAAGTGAAGTAGGAGATGATACACTTATCCTTTGTCCAAAATGTGATTATGCTGCAAATGTTGAAAAAGCAACTTGTAAATCAGATGTGGCTTTGGATAAAGATGGAAATCCTCAAAAAGCAACTGATTTACCTTACGAAGAAATTGATACTCCAAATGTAAAAACAATTGATGATTTAGCATCTTTCTTAAAAACAACACCTCAAGCCTTCATCAAAACTTTAATTTACAAAGTTTCAAATTGTGGAATTGAACTTCCGGGGCAAAAAGGCGAAGATAAATTTGTTGCAGTTTGTATTCGTGGCGATTTAGATGTAAACGAAGCAAAACTTTGTGCAATTCTAAAAGCTAGTGATGTAGAACTTGCTTGCGATGAAGATGTAACAAGAATTACTGATGCTCCAGTTGGATTTGCTGGTCCTGTAAAACTTACAAAAGCTCCTGTAATTGCAGATGAATCAATTTCTTCAATGCATGATGCTGTAACTGGCGGACTAAAAAAAGATGTTCACTTTATTCATGTAGAACCAGGTAGAGATTTTACTCCGTTTATGAGTGCAGATGTTCGTACTGTAAAACCTGGGGATAAATGTCCAGATTGTGGTGCAGAATTTTACACAAAAAAAGGTAACGAGCTTGGACATATCTTCAAACTTGGTGATAAATATACAAAATCAATGAATGTAACATATCTTGATGAAAACGGAAAACAACAAACTCCAATTATGGGATGTTACGGAATTGGTGTAGATAGAACTTTAGCCTCAATTATCGAAGAACATCACGATGAAAACGGAATTGTTTGGACAATGACAACAGCTCCTTATCAAGTTGCAATCGTGCCTGTAAAATATGATGGCGTAATGAAAGAGTCCAGCGACAAACTCTACGATGAACTTACAAAAGCAGGAATCGAAGTTTTACTTGATGATAGAAACGAACGTCCTGGAGTTAAATTCAAAGACATGGATTTAATTGGAATTCCTGTAAGAATTGTAGTGGGCGAAAAAAATCTTCCTAATGTTGAAGTAAAAATGCGTAACCAAACAGAAGCTAATCTTGTTCCATTAGAAGAGGCTTCTAGCAAAGTTGTTCAAATTGTTCAAGAAGAACTTGCAAAATTAAACGCATAGTAAAACTTTTAAGGATTTTTTATGAATCAAAAATTTACTCTCAAAAAAATATTTTTATCAATTTTATTGATTTTTATCCTTTGTGTTTCTGTCTTTTCTTTACCAGGATACAAAGAAAATCTTCCCACAGAATCAGGGGAATATGTTTTTTATAGAGATTTCACTTTTGCACAAGAAACTTACCTAGGTTTTTTATATTATGATGAAGGCACAATTGGAGTTAGATATTTTTCAAAAGGAAAATCCGATATACAAATTCTTTTTTCTTTAGATACTTCAAAAGATTTTGTCGAATTAACTGGAGAAAGGATAATTAGTCAAATTACTCCAGAGGATGTAGAAATTGTAAATTATATCCATGATATGATTTATGAATTTTCTACCAGAAGAAAAAAAATTCAATCAGAGTTTGATTTATTAAAAAATAATTCTAGTTCAGTAACAAAGCAAATTGTATCTACTCAAGATTTTCAGCAATTTGGTGGACAAGTTCAACTTGTTTTTGACGGGACAATTCCTGTTTTCAATTTAGAATCAATAAGCGATTTTTCTGGAAAAATGTTGTTGCAAGCTGTTACTATGGGAACTTTAGTTGATTCTGCTGACACTAGTTTTGAATTTTTTGCTGGATTTGAAAATCTTCCACAAGAAAAAGAAGAAATAGAAAAGAAAAAACTTAGTAAAAAAGAAAAAAAAGCATTAGATGCAAAAATTCAAAAATATAATTCTCTTTGGAAAATAGAAGATTCTATGCCAGGTGAATTTAAAACTTTAGGAGATTATGCTCTTTTTTGGGAATTTCCTTTGGATATTGTAAGAGATACATCTACAAATGAAGATTCTAAACAAGTTTTTGATTATTTTGCACGAAATAATCGTTTGTCTTCAAGTGGAACTTATGTTTATCTTCCAAAAAGTTCTGTAAATTTATCAAAAAATGTAGACGGAAAATCTGTTCAAATTTCAAAAATGATGGTTTATAATCCTGAAGGAAAGAAGTATTCTGTAAATTATAAGTTTGTTATAGAAGAAAATGGAACCTTCAAAATGGTAAACTTTTCGGTCTATGAAGCCTGGCTTGTAGAAAATAAAGATTATGTAGATTATTTTTTAAGTTTGATAAAGTAAGTTATTAAAGCGTGAAGTTTTATTCTAAACTTCACGCTTTTTTTTGAGGCTTTAATTTTATTTAAATGAAATTCTTGATAGAGGAGAGCCAATCCAAACTCCCTCTCCACCAAGATATTCAAGTTTTTGTCCTTCAATTAAGAATTGAACATTATCAATAGTAGAAAAACTTGTTGCTGTATAAACAATTTGCATAAGTTGTCCTAAATATCCTTGAACTCCATATTTATTGAAAGAGAATGATTCGCTAAAATTTAATGTTGCTGTTTTGTTTGCAACCCTTGCTCCTAAAAGTTTTGTTCCTTCAGGAATTAAAGACATATAACCTTTGGAAACTTCATCCGCACTTGGACCAGATAAAAGTGTGTTAAGTGCAGTTGTTAACGGAGAAGAATTTTTTGGAACTTCCTTTATTATTTCTTTACGAACAACTGCTCCGTCAGAATCTATCATTACATAACATAAATTCAATTTCATTTTTTGAACAGGAGGTACAATAGTTTGCTCTTTTTCTGACTCTTTGATTTTAGAAGGTTCTATTTTTTCTTGTATTTTTGGTTTTTCGGATTTTTCGATTACTTCACTTCGTTCGATTAGGTCTGCTTCATCCTGTTCAACTTCTTCTGGTAACTGAAGTTGAATTATTGGATCATTAGAAGATTGATTTTGTGAATCAATTTTATCATCTGCATGGGTATTTACTAGTTCAGTAATAACAGAAGGTTCTGTTCCTACAACTTCATTAAAAAAATCTGTTTCTTTTAGAACATTAGCAATTTTCCCTTTTGCTACAAAAAAACAAATTACAATAATAACTGTAAAAACAAGCCAAAAAATTATTCCTGTGTGAGAAGTTTTTTTCTTTTTTGATTTTCGTTGTGCCATGATTAACAGTATAGACTATTTTTTTTAAAGGTACAACATATTTTTGTTTTAGAAATTAGCATAATCTTGCTCTAGTAAAAAAAAAATGTTATAATTAACATGTATGAAAAAATTATCTATTTTATTAATTATTAGTATTTCGTTATCTTGTTTTGTTTTTGCACAAAAACCGGATGCTCTTAAGTTATATCGTGATGGGCGAAATTTTGATGCTGCAGGACAAACTGCACAAGCAAGAGCTGCTTTTCAGCAATCTGTAGATGTATGTAGACAAGAATTACAACAAAATTCAAGAAATATTGAATCCTATGTTGTTTTAGGATGGTCTCTGCTTCGATTAGAAAATTATCAAGAAACAATCAAAATTAGCCAAGAAGCATTAAAATTTAGTCCAAAAGAATATCGCATTATAGAAACTCTTGGAGAAGCTTATTTTTACATTGACAATTATACTGAATCGCTAAAAATGTTTGAGCAATATGTAAATGGTCTTCCTAATGGGGAAAGATGTGCAACCGCTTATTTCTTTGTAGGTGAAATTTATAGACTTACACGAAAATATGAGCACGCTGATATTGCTTATTGTATGGCTCTAAAAAAAGAGCCTAGTGTTTCTTTGTGGTGGTATAGATTAGGTCGTTCAAGAGAAGATGGTGGAAATAAAGTTGGTGCAAAACAAGCTTACGAACAAGCTTTGAAGATTAAACCAAATTATCCAGATGCAACTTCTGGTTTAAAACGTGTATCATAAAAAAACTGCTTTTTTTGCAGCCTTGTGCATGTTCTTATCAATGATAGAATATGCCATACCAAAACCGATTCCATTTATGAGATTAGGAATTGCCAATATGGGTATTATGTTATCTTTATACGTTTTACCCATAAGGCAGGTATTGTTTTTAACATTAATAAAAGTTTTTCTTCAAGCATTGATTTCTGGTACTTTTTTTTCGTATATTTTTATTTTTTCTTTTGTTGGTTCATTTGCATCTGTATTTGCAATGTTATTAAGTAAAAATATTTTTAAATCAAAAATTTCTTTTTTAGGAATTTGTTTTTCTGGTGCATTAGCAAATAATTTAAGTCAAATATTACTTTCATATCTTATGATTTTTAAAAGTAGTACAAGTTTTATTGCACCAATTCTTTTGATTTCAGGGTTTATTTCTTCTATTGTTTTAGGAACATTAACACAAAAATTTGTGAGTGGTTCTTTATGGTACAAAATGATATTAACTGAAGATGTAAATAATGTTTCAGACTTAGAAAACATAGATTCTCAAATAAATTTATCTTCTATAAAAAAAACAAAAACAACAAATAGAAAAATTCTAAAAAACTTAATTTCATCTTTTATACTTTTACTTTCGATTATTTTTTTTAGTTTGCTTATTCCCAACGGAAAATTATTATTTTCAATAGGAAGTTTTAAGATTACCCAAGAATCCCTTTTTTTAGGTTTAAGACGAGGTCTTATTCTGATTTTATCGATTTATGTTTCAAAGATAATTGTTTCAAAATTTCCTCCATTAAAAGGAAGGTTTGGAAAGTTTATAAATATGATTCTTTTATATTTTAAAGAATTAACTAGTTTTGAAAGAGAAGATTCAGATAAAAATATTATAAAAAAATTAGATACTCATTTGATAAAAGTATATAATTCTTCTGTAAAAAAATAAAAGGTGAATCAATAAAAATTTGACTCACCTTATAAAATTTTTAGTAGTCACAACCGCAACCACATCCGCCTGAAGAACAGTCACCACTGCTGCAATCGCCATCACAACCACAGCCTCCACAACCGCCATAAAGTCCTGTAGAAAGTTCTTCTGGACTAGCATCTCTAACAGAAACAACTTTTACATCAAAGAAAAGTTTTACACCTGCTAAAGGATGATTTGCATCAATTGTAATTTTATCTTTTGTAACAGACTTAACTGTAACAAGTTGACCGTATTCTGCTTCAAATTGCATACCTTCTTCAATTTCAATTCCTTCTGGGAACTGTTTTCTGTCAACTTCTACAACCATACTTTCATCAAATTCACCATAAGCATCTTTTGGTTCAATTTCTGAAGTAAATTCTTCACCCTCAGATTTTCCTTCTAAGTCTTTTTCAAGCCCTGAAATGAGATATCCTCTTCCGTGGATATACTCTAAAGGTGCATTTCCAACAGATGAATCTATGATTTGTCCATCTGCATTTTTTAATGTGTATTCTATTGATACAACTTTGTCGTTTGATATTTTCATATAATAAAGATACCTTAAATTTAAGTAATTTACAATATTATTATAGTAAATAAAAATATTTCGTGATATAATCTACCCATCTGGAGAAAAGACTACAATGTCAGAAAATAAAGTTATAAAAATCAATGAAAATAAGATAAAGAAAGCTATCGAAGGAGAAATGCCTCTTTTGATAACAACATTTACTTTACCTCATGAGATGGAATTATATATAGGCGAAGTTGTATCTTGTTTTTTGCGAGAATTAAATCAAGAATATATGATTCAGTATGTTTTGTATTGTGTAAATGAATTAACATCAAATGCAAAAAAAGCAAATACAAAGCGCGTTTATTTTCAAGAAAAAAAATTAGATATCAATAATGAATATCAATATAATCTTGGAATGAAAAATTTCAAACAAGAAACTTTAGATGATATAAATCATTATTTATTATTACAAAAAGAATTAGGCTTGTATGTAAAAGTTTTGTTACAAAAACGTAATAGAAAAATGAAGATAGAAATCAAAAATAATTCTCCACTTACATTTTTTGAATATAAACGAATTCATGATAAAATTACACGAGCAGAAAACTATACTTCAGTAGAAGATGTTTTTTCACAAATTCTTGATGATTCTGAAGGTGCAGGTCTTGGAATTATTATCATGATTTTGATGTTAAAAAAAATCGGTCTATCAGATGAAAATTTTAAGTTTTTTACTGAAAATGGAGAAACAATAACAAGAATTATTTTAGATTTAGATGTGGGATTGCAAAAACAGCTCAATATTGTATCAAAAGAAATTGTCGATTCAATAAATTCACTTCCACACTTTCCAGAAAATATTCAAAAAATTAACAATCTTCTTAATGATAAAAATTCAAAACTGTCTGATATTGCGACTCAAATTAGTAGCGATGTAACATTAACTACAGATTTATTAAAACTTGTAAATTCTGCTGCTTTCTCATTAAATTCTCCTTGTCAGAGTATTTTAAAAGCTGTACAACTTGTTGGAATTCGTGGAATCAAAAACTTATTATACTCTCTTGGTTCTATGCAAAGCCTTACAAACTCCAGTGATGAAAATAGCAAAATTTGGGAGCATAGTAATAAAGTTGCTTTTTATGCATATAATCTTGCTAGAAACTTTTGTAATTCACAAAGAGATGTTGTAGATGATTCTTATGTTTGTGGTCTTTTACATGACATGGGAAAAGTTATTTTTTATAATGTTCATCAAGATAACTTGAAACAGTTTAATGAATTTTGCACAAAGAAAAATATTCCAAACACAGTTTTTGAGCAAATTTGTTCTGGTGCGAATCATGCTGAAATTGGAGCAATGATTACTGAAAAGTGGAATTTTCCAACAGTAATAAATCATTCAGTAAGATTTCATCATAATCCGTCAGAGGCTCCTGAAGAACACAGAACACTTTGTGAAATTGTTTATTTAGCAAATATGATTGCTCATTATAGTGAAAATCAACTAGAATTATATCAGTTTGATATAAATATTCTAAAAAAATATAATCTGGATTCTTTAGAACGACTTGATACAATATCTAATCGCTTGTCCACTGCGTATATCGAAGGTTCGGCTTTTAAGAAAATTTAATAAATAGCTGAAATCCAAGATTGCATCAAAATTCCAAAAGCAACCCCAACATTCAAAGAGGATTTTATTCCTTTCATCGGGATTGTAACTCTTCCGTAGGATGCTTTTTGCAAGGCTTGAGGACTTATTCCAAGTTCTTCCGAACCGATTATTACGATACCTTTTTCTGGAAATTCAAATTCTTCTAGGGGAGTTCCACCTGTTTCTAGTGCAAAGATTGGTAAATCATCTGGTAATTCTTCTAGACTACAACGCTCCCAAGGAATAGTTTCGATACAACCCATACCAGACCTAATTGCTCTAGGATGATTTGGATCTGTACAAAATGGCGAAATATAAACCTTTTCTGCTCCCATTGCTTCTGCTGTTCTAAAAATTGAACCTAAATTGAAAGGTGAACGAATATCTTCTGCGTAAACACAAAGTCCTGGAAAGAATTCTCGTTTTTCAACTGTTCCTTCTGTTGTTGTTTTGTGAGGAGCAATTACTAAATCCCATTCGGCTGGAAAAGTTCCGATTATAGCTAAAAGATGATTTCTTGTAACATTACAAATTCGTCTTTCATCAAATGGGTTTTGATTCAGTAAATCTTGAATTTCACTTTTTGCGTTTTCAGGCAATTGTGGATCTTCTAAAACAATTTCAACTAATCGTTTTGTGTATTCTTGTCTTGTCATTGAATTAAAACGATATTCATTGCCTTTTTCTGCAATTCCAGCAATATCTCGCTCTAAAGAACCAAAACAAAGAGCTAGTTTTCTTCTACGATGTCCTTTAGAAAGTTGATGTAATTTATCTGGTGGTATCATTTATCGACCTTAAAATTAGAATGATTGCTTTATCAAGTCAAATAAATCATCTGCATTCATTGAACGAGGTAGTCCACTGATGAAATCAAGTTGACCTGCATCTTCTGCTGCAAGGGCAAGTTGTTCTATAGAAACAGATAAATCTTTTAATCGTGCAGGAAGATTTGCTAATGCAAGCCTATTTCTAATGTTTTCTGATAAAGCACTTACTGCTGTTTTGGGATCAGTTGTTTGATCTGCTAAACGCATAATTTTTGCAACATTTGCAAGCTTATCGTTTTTGTATTTAGCTGCATCTTCAATTACATAAGGAAGAAGAATTCCTGCTGTTAAGGATGATGTGATTTGAAATCTTCCATCAATTGTGAGGGCAAGAAGTGAAGCAGGTCCAATAGAACTTAAAGCACATCCTAACGAAGTCATACATCCACCTTGAGCAAGTAAAATTTCGCTGGAAGCTGAGCCACTTATATTTGGGGAACCATCAAATCCGTTTGCGAGCAATTCGATTGCTTTTTCAAGAATTGTATCAGAAAAAAAGTTTGATTTTTGCGAAATATATGCTTCTATTGCGATACACAAAGTTTGAATAGAATTTGATGCAATTTGTGTTTCTGTCATATTTATTGAAAGATTTGGATCAAATAATGCAAGTTTACATAATCCACTTTGTATTTTTAATAGTTTTGTTTTACGACTTCTAGCATCAATAATAGGAGTTTTATCTGTAAAAAGAAAGGCATCCCGCATTGTAGTCGGAATATTTATTAATGGTAATGGCGCAGAAGTTGGAACAGCTCCGTCCATATAATCGTATAAATCATGAACTTCGTTGTATAAAGCACAGACTGCACGAGCAATATTTCCTGTTTTTGTATCACCTGCTACGATTACTCCATGTACATGAGCTTCTCGTGCAAGTTTTAATGCTCTTTCTACATCAGATGAATCGGGAGTTACAGGAAGATCGTTGAAAACAAAAAAATCAATTTTACGTTCTGTTAAAGAATTCTGGATTTTATTACCGATGTCAAAATCTTGTAAGTCTGGGTCTAAAATAAGCATATATTTTGTTCCCCATTCTTTTACAAATTGTCCTAATCTTGCTGTGAGATAAGAACCTAACATTATATTTGGTGATATTTTAAAAATAAAATCTGCCATATAAAAACCTCAAAAAAGATAAGTTTACATAGTATATATAAAAAAAGACGGAAGTTATAAATTCCGTCTTTATTTTGAGAATTAAATTTTAATTACAACCCAATGCTATCAAGAAATCGATCTGCAACAGAACTGATTACAGCTGAATTGATATAATTTGGATCTTTTATCTTATCTTTAACTTTAGCAACTAAGTCTGAACGAACATCAGGTGTAGAAGCTGCAATTTCAGAAAGATAATATGCTTCAGCCATTTCTTTAGCTTCTTGTGATACACTTACAGTATCTTCAAGAGAATTAGTAACAGGTTTGCTTGCTACTCTTTTTGTTTGTTGTAAGTTTTGTAAAGGATCAAGTCCTCCAAGTCTATCTATCATCATATCGACCTACCTTTCCTTAGTATCATTATCGGCATCTTCTTCTAAAAGTTGAGCATTTTTTGTTCCAGATACAAAAATTGCAAACTCACCAAGTATTTTTGTTCTACTAGCAAAGGTTTCCAATACCTCCTTTGCTGTTCCATCAACAATTTCTTCGTGAAGTTTTGTAAGTTCTCTTCCTACAACAACTCTTCGTTCACTATCTATATCGGCAATATCTGTTAAAAGTTTAACAATTCTGTAAGGAGATTCGTATAAAATAAATGCTGAACCTGTTAAAAGTAGTTCTTTTACACGATTTTTCCTTCTTCCAGACTTTGGAGAAAGGAATCCTTCAAAAATTATTGTTTTACCACCTGTTCCTGCCACACTAATCAAAGTTGCAAATGCACTTGCGCCTGGAATCGGAACTACATTAAATCCTGCCTTACGAACTTCAGTTACTAAAACTGCTCCTGGATCGCTGATTCCTGGGGTTCCTGCATCACTTGCAAAGGCAATATTTTTACCTTCTTCTAACAAAGCAATAATTTTTTTTGAAACTTCTGCCTCATTTTGTGCCCTACAAGAAATCATAGGTTTTTTTATTTCAAAATGATTTAGAAGTTGCAATGTATGCCGAGTGTCTTCTGCCGCAACATAATCTACGGATTTGAAAGTTTCAATAGCTCTGTAAGTAATATCGCCTAAATTTCCGATTGGCGTTGCAACAATATACAATTCTGACACAATAAAAGTATACAATTAAAATAACAATTTTGCAACAAGGGATTTATTTTTTTTCTTTTAAGGTATAAAATTTTATCTATGGATAAAGATTTTTTATTACTAGTTTTTCTAGTTTTTGTGGCTTTGATACTGCTTTTTTTTGCATTTCAAATTTTTTCCAACTTTAATAGAAAGAAAATAAAAGAAAAAACTGAATTTAAACGTCCTGAAAATGCTGTGAATAAGTGTCCTGTTTGCGAATCTGGCCTTGTGGGTAAAGAAAGAATTTTTTCTAGGGTTTATCATACAGAAAGCGATTCAAATCAATTATGTAATATAATGGGGTGTCCACATTGTTTTCCATATTCAGAAATTGGAGTAAGGCGTAAATGTCCTGTTTGTACAAAAATAATTCCACAAGAAGGATATTTAATTGCAAGAATTTTTTATTATCAAAATAGAAAAAATCATGTTCATATAATTGGTTGCACCGAGTGTCATAAAATTAAAAAATAATTAAAAAAAGTGTAAAGTTTTTTTTTATATCTCCGAAGATAAAGTGAAAGGATTAAAAACCCTTGCATTCAAGGTTTATCAAAACTTTTATAGGAGATAGATATGATTATTAATCACAACATGAGTGCGCTTTACTCAAACCGCACATTGGGCGTTACAAACAACGCAACAACAAAAAACATGGAAAAACTTTCTTCTGGAATGAGAATCAATCGTGCTGGTGACGACGCTTCAGGTCTTGCTGTTTCTGAAAAAATGAGAAGTCAGATTAGAGGATTAAACCAAGCTGCAACAAACGCACAAAATGGTATCTCTTTCATTCAAACAACAGAAGGATTCCTTCAGTCAACAACTGACATTGTTCAGAGAATCCGTGAATTAGCTGTTCAATCTGCAAACGGTATTTATACTGATGAAGACAGAATGCAAATTCAAGTTGAAGTTTCTCAGCTTATTGCTGAAGTTGACAGAATTGCTTCTCAAGCACAATTCAACGGAATGAACATGCTTACAGGTCGTTTTGCAAAACCTACTGGAGAAAACACAGTTACAGCTTCTATGTGGTTACACATTGGTGCAAACATGGATCAAAGAGCACAAGTTTTCATTGGAACAATGACATCACAAGCTCTTAACTTAAGAAACATCGGTGATGAGCAAATCATGAGTCTTGCATCTCCAGATGATGCAAACCGTGCTATCGGAACTCTTGATGAAGCTCTTAAGAAAATTAACAAACAAAGAGCAGATCTTGGTGCTTACCAAAATCGTCTTGAATATACAGTTAATGGTCTTAATATCGGTGCTGAAAACTTACAAGCTTCTGAATCACGCATCCGTGATACAGATATGGCTAAAGAAATGGTTGAATTTACAAAGAACCAAGTTCTTACACAAGCTGGTACTGCTATGTTGGCTCAAGCAAATCAATCAACACAAAATGTGTTAAGTTTGCTTCGCTAGTAAATTATAAACCAAAATCTGCATAACTGAACTTTTGCCTTTTATGCAGTAGATTATAGGTGAATCCCGTTGGTTTACTGTTAGTAAATCGGCGGGATTTTTGTTTTTAAACGTTACAAATAGTATACTTTATTAAAAAAAACGATTATTATAATTATTATGAAGGCAAAACCTTTTGTAAAATGGGCGTTCCGGCTAAAGCCGTCGGCTGTTTCGCCCTTCGCTAACGCTCATTCCTTGGACTTCGCCAAGGAACTTCGGGGCTCCATAGCCTAACGCAAGGAAAAATATGAAACAATATGAAGCTGTTATACAAACTTTAGAAAAACTAGGTGGAGTTGCGACTCTTGGTCAATTAAATCAAGAGGTTTTCAAAATTAAAGA
>CALBXN010000112.1 GCA_937890485.1 uncultured Treponema sp. | reverse complement strand
GGCTATCGTGTCGTAAAAGTGTCGTAAAAGTGTCGTAAATTCAGCAGCTCAGATTCGCCAAAACCATTGATATAACAGGGATTTTCACCTTTTTGTTCGTACCATGCCGTGGCACACGAAAAGTACTTTTATCATTGTAATTGTTGCTTTTAAAGCTAATTTTGCCCTATCATTCACAAAAGCTTCCCATACAATACCTTTATCAATTTTTATCATCTTAAAAGGGAGAAGAAGCATATAATTCATATTTGCATATCCTGAACCATAATCATCTAAAGAAAGTTCAATTCCAGATTCATCAAATTTAAACATATTCTGTTTTAAAACTTCTGGATAATCGGCAGAGGCGGTTTCTGTTATTTCAAAATTAATATATTTTAATGATGTTTTATAACTCTGAGCGATAGACAAAAGAGAAGCTGCCATATTTTTTTGCATACATTGAACGACAGAAAGATTAACATCAATTTTTTCAATTCCGTAAGAATCTGCATCAATTTTTTTTAGAAATTTACAGACTGAATCAAAAACAAATTCTCCGATACGATAAATACATCCGTTTTTTTCTGCCACAGGGATAAAATCTTCTGGACTAATAAAATTTCCGTTTTCATCTTGCATTCTAATTAAAGCTTCTGCACCTGTAACTCTTTGCTTTGCACAAGAATAAATTGGTTGATAATATACATTTAATAAATTTTGTTTTAAACTATTCTTAATTATTGCATCTAACCTAAAAAGTCTTAATTTATTTTTATTATCAATTTTTCGTGAACTTATCGCATAGTTACTTCTATATTGACTACTATTTATCAAAGTATCAATTGTTTCAAGAACATCATCAGCATTCTTTATATCATTTGGCAAAAAAGAAACAATTCTAGCAAACAAAGTAAACTCTAACTGTTCTTTCTTGTAAGTTTTTTTAAACGAATCCCTAATATTATCAGTTATATTATCAATGTATTTTGTTATAGAAATAATATCTTCTTCTGAATCCCCAGTCTTTATGGATTTTCCAACAAAACAAAATCTTCCTTGATTTAAATAAAATAATTCTAAATTTTTTCCACATAATTTTAAATCTTTTGCAATATCACGCAACAATGAATTTACAGTTTTCATTGATAACAAAGTTGATAAAAATGAAATATCTTCGATTGCAACACCGATACAAAAAACATTATTTTCTTTAATTTCTTTATCCGCAATAATTACAAAAGCACTTTGATTAAAACATTCAGTAACATTATCAATAAAAGATTCTGGTTTTTGAATATTTACATAAATAAGAACCAATGCGATAGAACATGCAAAACATGTCATTAAAACACTTGGATAAAATCCTTCGATTATGTCAGATAAGCCAATCAAAACAAAAAACGAAAACATTGTAAAAAATTTTAGTTTTGGTAAAACTTTAAATTCTTTTATCAATGCAATCAAAGAATAAATCAAAATCAATGTAGAAACAGAGTAAAGAATGATTTGACCAAATTCAATTTTATAAAATTTTTCTGGAGTGATTGAATAAATTAAATTTGTTTTAAAAGATGTAAGAATTAAAATTAATTCTAAAACAAAAACAGTTAATACAGTAATTTTATACTTACTAGGAATTTTTTTATTTTCATCTAAGGCAATCGCTTTTGCATACAAATAAAACAGGATTGGTAATATATACGCACAAATCAAATACAAAACTGCAATTACATGCAAAGTTGTAAATGAAAACTTTGTTGGATTAGAAAACAAAAGACACACAATTACACTTGTAATAGAAATTGCCCAAGAACAAATTAACAAGGAAATATAAGCATAATTTCTCCTAGTTGGAGGATTCTTTTTTGTCATAAACAGTGAAGTTAGAAAAAAAAGAATCACTATTGAACAAATTGCATAATGTGGATTTAATATCATTTTCTTAATCCTCTACTTTATAAAATTATTTTATTAGTTTTGTATTTCTATCTAAATCAATTTTTGTTGTATACCCATCATCAAAGTATAACGAATAAGAGGCTTCATTTGCAATATCTCCAACAAGTGTTAAATTATCATAATCTAACTTATCCGTATTAAGAGCTGGCTTTGCAACAGGAACAACACAGCCAAGTTTTACAAACATCACAACTTCATTTAGAGGAACTTCAATGTAATGATCCCCTACAGAAATTTTTTCTTGAATGATTTTTCCATCTGGCATAAAGCGAACTAAAATCATATCTTGAGGAAGATAAACCATTCTTCCTTTTGCATTCTGTGTATAAACTGGAGCAATCATAATTTCGTTACCAAGAATAAGTTGGTCATTAATTTCTAGACAACGAGAATCTGTTGGATATTCAAAAGAAAGTGGTTTAAAATACATTTCATTTTTTACACTTGCTTTTATATATTCGCTATACAAATATGGAAGCAAACGATAACGAACATTTACAACCGATTTAAAATCTTCAGAGTTTTCAAATTGATAACATTCTTGGTCTCGAGTTCCAATGGCACTATGATTTCTCATCAATGGAGTGAACACCCCAAAGGCAAGCCAACGCAAAAGTAAATCTCTTGAAACATTACAACCAAAGCCTCCAATATCAGCACCAGTGTAAAGGAATCCACACATATTCAAACTTGGCATCATTTTAATTTCTAATGCAAGATGTTCCCACCAAGAACAGTTATCTCCAGTCCAAATTCCACCATAACGATGCATTCCAATATAACTTGAACGAGAGAATAACAAAGTTCTTTTCCCGTCACGAATTTTTGCAAGTTCTTCCCCTGCACTTCGGGTCATATTGTATCCGTACAAATTGTGTATATCATTGTGTTTTACTTTATAAGTTTTTCCATCTTGAGTTACTTCATGATAAAAGCGATTATAATCATCTTGGCTATTTGAAACTGCAAGAACAATATCTTTAAAACTAAAGAAGGAATTTATATCAAGATTACTTGTATCAACTGCTTTAATTCTTTTGATAACTTCTTCTAAGCCTTCATCAGAATAGAATATTGCAGGTTCATTCATATCATTCCAGAAACCTTCAATTCCCATATCAGTAAGGATTTTATATTTTTGACCAAACCATTTTCTTACATCAGCTTTCATAAAATCTGGAAAGTGAGTTCTTCCTGGCCAAACTCCTGCTACAAAATTTTTTCCATCTTGCTTTTTACAGAAAAAATCATTTTTCACACCTTCTTCGTAAACATCGTAGCCATCTTCAATTTTTACACCTGCATCGATAATCGGAACAAGGCGAACTCCGTCAGCTTTTAATTCATCAGAAAACTTTTTTAAGTTAGAAAATTTTTCTGTATCAACTGTAAAATCTTTGTAGTCTTTCATGTAATCGATATCAAGACAAATTGAATCAAGTGGAATTCCTGCTTTCTTGTAAGATTCATAAACTGTTCGAATATCTTGTTCTGTTCTGTATCCCCAACGACTTTGCATAAATCCCAAAGCCCAACGAGGAGCAATATAACTTTGTCCGATAAGATTTCTAAATTGAGTTACAATATTCTTTAGAGGATTATCATCTTTAATAGAAGAATTTTTTTCTGGAAGAATTTCAAAAATTGCAATATCAGAAGTTTTGCAAGATACTTTAAGCTTATCAATTTTTGTGTAACCAATATCAAATGTAATTCTAGTTGGATAATCAAAGAAAAAACCTTTTGAAGAATTTATATCAGATGGATTGTAAATGATGATAAAATTGTGAGCCCCATAAAGTGATTCTTTATTTTCGGTATGTGAAGGATCGTCAGAACAATAACTTGTGTAAGTTCTTCCTCGCTTGTTGATATTTCCCATGGCTTGACCAAGTCCGTAAACAATAGTTTCTTCTTTCAGTTTACATTCAAAAGAAAAACCATTTTCTGAACAAAGAACTTCATAACCTTGAGCTTTTAATTTTTCGGTTGCTTCATTTTGAACAAATTGATTTTCTTTTGCAATTTGTAAAACAGTTGCATCAGTTTCAAAAGGTTTACCAAAAATAAATTTTCTAATCATATTAACTCTCCATCCTTTTTTAGAAAAAAATTATTTTTTCTTTTCTATTTTAACAGATTCTCGTGGATTATCACTTTCTGGCAAAGTTCCTTGCTTTGGAGTTTTTGCCACAGTCTTTTTTACAGTTGTAGTTGCTTTTGATGTTACATCAGTTTTAGAAGCTGTTTTCTTTGCAACAGGTTTTGCTTCAGAAGTTGTCTTTGTTTCAGATTTTGCTGGTTCAGTTTTATCAACTGAAGATTTTTCTTCTGACTTTGCAGAAGTTTCGGAGTTAGAGGCTTTGGATTCTACAACGGTGATACTTTCAACTTCTCTTGGAACAAGACGAACACCTAAAGTTTTTAATCCTTTTTCTTCGTAGTCTTGTGCTTTAAAAGTTTGCTCTGTAATTTTTAATCTAGGTTTTGGTACAAAGTTTAATGTGAATGAGAATTTATTTCTTGTATCAACGTGCAAAACTTCCATTCCTTCTGGAACGATAAAATAATCTCTGTTCATGATGTAACCTTCAACTCGGCAACGCTTGATAAAAGCATACTGAGTTTTTGGGTCACGATAAATTACTGTGAATAAAACTTTGTTCAATGATTCTTTTTCAGAATATCCGCAATACCACATTCCTGTATCAACAAAAAGTCGTTCAGGAACATCGCAAACCATGTACATTCCTGTTTTACGCATAAAGAAAATTCTGTCGTAAGGTGTAACACGCAAAACTTCTGTTCCTGTAGAAACAGAGGTTCCTAAATATCCAGTTTTGCTATCGTATCGTAACGGAGTATCACGCTTTGAAACAGCTTTAACATCAACAGCAGAGAAAGAAGAAATTTTTGTATGACGACTAAAACTTTTATCAGTGAATTTTCCTAACATTCCTTCAAGATATTCAACTGCACAAGCTTTCAAATTTTTTAAGCGTCGTGCAATTTCTTTTAATCTTGCTTGAATTGCTTTTACTTCTTCACGATTTTTGTTTATGTCGTAAAGTGAAATTCGACGAATTGGAATTGCAAGCAAGTGAGAAACATCTTCATCACTTAAAGGACGAATCAACTCATCTTTGAAAGGTTTAAATCCGTCATAAACTGCTTTTACAACAGTCTCTTGTGTTTTTTTAGTTTCGATTGATTTATAAATTCGCTCTTCAACAAAAATTCTTTCGATTGTTCGTAAGTGAAGTTTATCAGTAAGTTGAGCTTTTTCAAATTCAAGTTCGTCCTTGATTATCTTTACTAATTTTTCTGCATAGTATTTGATAATCTCTGTTGCAGTCATTGCTATAGGCATATTATCTTTGATAACCAACATCTGACAAGAAATTGATTTTTCACAATCGGTGTGAGCATAAAGAGCATCGATTACATCTTTTGAATAAACTCCACGAGGAAGTTTAATTTCGATACAACATTTATCAGTTGTAAAGTTATCTACGGAACTGATTTTTATTTTTCCTGCCTTGTAAGCATTATCAATTGATTCCAGCAAAGATTTAGCATTTGAATCTACAGGAAGTTCTGTAATAACAATTTTCTTTTCATCACTTGTATCAAATTTTGCACGAGTGATAATCTTTCCGTTTCCGTCATTGTAATTTGAAACATCAATCAAACCACCAGTTGCAACATCTGGATAAAGCTCAAATTTTTCGCCTTTCAAGCATTTTATTTCAGCTTCCAAAACTTCTCTTATGTTATACGGAAGAATTTTGGTACTCATACCAACGGCAATTCCTTCAGCTCCCATAATCAAAACCAAAGGAATTTTAGCTCGATATACTTCAGGCTCTTCTGCCCTTCCATCATAATTTGGAACATAATGTGTGATATGTGGATTTGTTACCAAAAATTCTTTTGCTAAAGAATGTACACGACACTCGATATATCGTCCTGCTGAAGCTGGGTCTCCTGTAAATTTATTACCAAAGTTACCCTGTTTTTCTATAAAGATTTCTTTGTTTGCAAGATTTACCAAAGCCCCGTAAATTGAAGCGTCCCCATGAGGATGATATTTCATCGTTCGTCCAACAACAAAAGAAACTTTCTGAAAATATCCATCATCAACTTCAAAAAGAGTGTGCATAATTCTTCGTTGAACAGGTTTTAATCCGTCTTCCAAATCTGGAATTGCTCTGTCACGAATAACATACGAAGCGTATTCTATAAAGTTTTTATCAAAAAGATTTTTTACATAAGCCATTTATGCATCTACCTCTTCAAGCAAATTGTTTACAATAAATTCCCGACGTTGTGGAGTATTTTTTCCCATGTAAAATGCCAAAAGCTGAGGCACAACTTTTAACTGACTAATTTCTACAGGAGTTAGATGCATAGTTTCTGGAGCGATAAATTGTCTAAACTCACTGGGATTGATTTCTCCAAGTCCTTTAAATCGAGAAGTTTCACAAGATTTACCAAGTTTTTTTTGTGCTTCGTCTCGTTCTGCCTCTGTGTAACAATAAATATTTTCTTTTTTGTTTCGAACTCTAAAAAGCGGAGTTTCAAGAATGTAAATTCTTCCACTTGTAATAAGTTCTTCAAAAAAACTAAGAAAGAAAGTTAGCAGAAGATTTCTGATGTGAAATCCGTCGTTATCGGCATCAGATGCAATTATGATTTTAGAATATTTTAAATCGGCAACATCGTTTTCAATTCCAAGTGCCATCATTAACTGATAAAGTTCATCATTTTTGTAGATTTCAGCCCGTTTTTTGCCATACATATTTTCTGGCTTTCCGCGCAAACTAAAAATCGCTTGTGTGTTTGAATCTCGAGTGTGAGTCATAGTGGCACTTGCAGATTGTCCCTCGGTAATAAAAATCATTGAGTTTTCGCCTTTTTTTCCATCTTCAAGATGAAATCGGCAATCATCAAGTTTTGGGATTCTGATACTGATTTTTCGAGCCGCTTCTTTTGCTTCTTTTTTTACTGTATTTAATTCTGTTCTGAGTTTTTCATTTGCGATAATTTTTTGCTCTAAAAGTTTTGCCGCTTCGCTATTTCTGTGAAGCCACTCGTCGATTGCACTTTTTGTTTCTGTAACAATCCAACTTCGAATTTCAGTATTTCCAAGTTTATTTTTTGTTTGGCTTTCAAAAACAGGATCTTTTACTTTTACAGCAACAGCAGCAGTCATTCCGTCACGAACGTCTTCGCTTTTGTAATTTTTACGGAAAAACTCGTTTACGCCTTTCAAAAATCCTTCTTTAAAAGCTGATAAGTGAGTTCCACCATCGGAAGTATACTGACCATTTACAAAAGAAAAATAATTTTCACCATAAGCATTTGAATGAGAAAATGAAAATTCAAGTTGCTTTCCTTTGTAATATCCAAGAGGATAAAGACTTTCACCTTCAATTTCGGATTTTAATAAATCTAAAAGTCCGTTTTGACTAACATATTCGTTACCGTTGTATTTTATTAAAAGCCCAGAATTAAGATATGCGTAATTCCACATTCGTCTTTCAATAAATTCTTGATTAAAAGCGTATGGACCAAAAACTTCTGTATCTGGAGTAAATTCTACAAAAGTTCCGTCTTTAATTCCAGCTTTTACAGTTCCACTTCGTTCAGAAATCAACTTTCCTCGTTCAAAAATTGCTTCTGCTAACTTTCCTTCTCGAACAGAAACAACCCTAAAGTGAGAAGAAAGTGCATTTACAGCCTTTGTTCCAACTCCGTTTAATCCAACTGAAAACTGAAAAACATCATCATTATATTTTGCACCTGTATTTATAACAGAAACACATTCTACGAGTTTTCCAAGAGGAATTCCCCGTCCATAATCTCTAACTTTTACAGTATTTTCTTTAACTTCAACTTCAATTTGAGTTCCGTTACCCATGATAAATTCATCGATAGCGTTATCAACAACTTCTTTTAAGAGAATATAAATACCATCATTTTGATTTGTTCCGTCACCAAGACGACCAATATACATACCAGTTCTAAGTCTGATATGTTCAAGTGAACTCAAGGTTTTGATTTTAGATTCATCATAAACCGAGTTCTTTTTCTCATTTTCTTTTCCACCCATAACAAAGGATTATATCATATATATAGAAAAAAATAAACAGATAAATTGATACTTGATGAATTGATACAAGAGAACACTTTTTTTCCCATTTATTACCAGAACGAAAGAAGTTTTCAAAATTCTGTAGAGATTTATTCTCCCATAAGTTCTTCCAAGAAATCGTCGTATTCTTCTTGGTTAACATCTTCAAAAGGTTGTTCATATTCAATTTGACTTTCTTCACCAGTTACAGAATACACTTTAGGCATTAAACCATTTTTATAATACCAATTTTTTGAAAGCCATTCACTTTCTGGGTAAAGATCCATAAAAGAATACCTTACATCTGTTGGAATATCTCTATCAATAAGATTTGTTTTTATTTTTCCTGCAACCTCAGTAATTGTACAATTAAAATTTCCCAATATAACTACAGAATCAGGTTTTACACTTACCGGAAAACTATTAGGCTTATAAGTTGATGTAATCCAACCTTTCCAGCCATTACTTTGTTCAATATTATATTTTATTTGATATAAATAATACTTTTCGCTTGGATTTAAATTTCCAAAAACAAATAATCCATCACGTCGAATAGTTTTTGCTTCATAAGTTTTTCCAGTTCGAACTTCTTTTAAAGTAAGCTGAGTTCCCATAGTATAATTTCTGTTAAAATTTATATCCCCATCATACTCAAATCCACTTGCCTTTGCAGTAAGACGACCGACAACCAATGATGAACGTCCATCATTTTTTGGCTCAAAACGAGTTGTAGCACAAGAAACTAACAACATCACCACACTTAAATAAAATAATCCCTTGATAATTTTATTCACTTTTTCCTCCTATAAAAGTTTGCAACACAAACTTTACATAATAATGCTTACTTATCGCATATTATTATAGGCAAAGTCAACGAAAAATAATGCAAAATAACTATATTTTTTTGAGAAAAATAAAAAAAATTTCAAGAGCTAATTATAATAGAGAAACTTAACTTATTGGAGTTTTTGCTCTAATTCGGATTTTTTACGCAATTTCGTCTTTTGTGTATTTATAACTTTCCATGTACATCGTTTCTGGTGCAATATCAATTTGACCATCCAGCCAAGAAACAAATCCATGAGTAACTTTTGCAGTTTTTCTATTACATTCATCTTTTAGAGGTAAAAAAACTGAACCTTTTTCAACTAATGATGTAACATCAAAAAGCCTTGTTTCACCTGTATTAAAATGAATTAGCATCATACCATCTTCTAATACTTTTATCGAAGAAACCTCTATATTAGGAACTAATTCACCTGCGTAACAAACATCATCTTTTATATACATATTTCACCATCACAAACAAAACTTAACTTATTGGAGTTTTTGCTCTAATTCGGATTTTTTACGCAATAAAGAATCTTTTAAATCCCCTTCACTTGTGATTTTTTCAGCAAGTTGAGTGTTATTTGACTTCAAAGTTTCAATTTTCTTTTCATTAGAAATGATTGTTTGTTGCATATTGTAAATTCTAGAAACACAAGATTCTATATCAGATTCCGTTTGATAAATTTCAAGTTGAATTTCTGCTTTTGAAATTGCATCAAAGGATTCTGCCAAATCCACAAAGGCAGGAAAATTTTGAACCACAGAATCGTAACCGTCAAATTTTTCGCCCTTATCTGAAATATATTTTTTTGAAAATTCTTCTCCCACAGAAAGAGCAATTTTACTTCGTGTTTGTTGCTGAAGTTCGTTATTTTTTTCAAGATTTGATAATTTTGCTTTAAGATTTGCACCTTCGGCAATTTTTGCAAATTCATCTTTTAAAGTTTTTTCTGTAGAAGTTAAATTTTTTTGCTTTTGCAAAATTTCATCAACAACAAATTGTGAATTTTGAACTTTATCTAAAACAGTCAAAATTGAATATTCAAGATTTTCTTGAGAACGAATAAAATCAATTTTTCCTTGAGAAACTACCAAACTTCCTGCTTTTTGTAAAACAGATTCTTTCTTCTTTTTAGCTGAATTTACAGAGCTTGCACTAGAAGTTAATTTTACTTGATTTACTAATTTTCCAAAAAAGCCTTGTGTTTCAATTTGAGATTTCAACACTTCAGATTGGCTTTCTAAACCTTGAAGTTTGTTGTTTAATTCAGTAATTTCATCATGGAATGTTTTAAAAAATTCAGCGTAAGAATCTCTGTAATTTGCATATAAAACCTCTGCCAATTCTATAAATTCTTGGTTTTGTTTAGCTAGGGATTCTTCCAACTGTTTTTTTGTTGCTAAAAGTTCTTCTTGTATATTTTCTATTTCTAAGGATTTAGATTTTACTTCTTCTGCTAATAAATCGTTCTGCTTTGATTTTTCTAGGCTTTCATTATATTTATTTAAATCATTTTCTGAAATTCCACAATCGCCCTGTGATAACAATGAAAATCCAATTTCAGTTTGAATACTTTGAGCTTTTTTCTTTTGTTCGGTACAAATTTGTTTTAATTCTGAAAGTTGTTTTAATGATGCAGCCATAATTTCTCCTATTGGAAGTTGTGAGAAAAACTTCAGTTTTTGGAACAACTTCTAAGATGCAATTTCGCAAAAATAAAAATCTTCTCTACATACAATATAACATAAAAAATACAAGCGTTGTACAAAAATTTATCAATTTTTCAATTTTTTTTATCAAAATTCTGTTATAATATAATTATGAAAATTGTAATTTTAGATGGAAATACTTTAAGTCCACAAAATCAAATCTCAAAAGATATCGATTTTTCAGTTTTAGAAAATATCGCTAGTACAAAAAATGAAGTTATTTTTTACGAAAGAACTAACGAAAATCAAACTGTTTCACGAGTTGCTGATTCTCAAATTATTCTTGTAAATAAGGTTTTAATCACAAAAGAAGTGATGGATTTATGTCCTAATTTAAAATACATTGGACTTTGTTCCACAGGCACAAATGTTGTAGATTTAGATTACGCCCACAAAAAAGGAATTACTGTTACAAATGTTCCTTCTTATAGCACAGCTGGAGTTGCGCAATTAGTTTTTTCTTTTATTTTAGAATTTACAAACCATGTAAAACTTCATAGCGACGATGTTCATTCTGGAGGGTGGATAAATTCTCCAGATTTTTGCTACTGGAAAGCACCTTTAACAGAATTACTTGGAAAAACATTAGGAATTGTAGGATTTGGTTCCATCGGAAAACAAAGTGCAAAAATCGCATCGGCTTTTGGAATGAAAGTTATTTGTTTTACAAGAAGTCCAGAAAAACTAAAAGAATTTCCAGAAATTCAAGCTGTAAGTTTTGAAGAACTTTGCAAAAATTCTGATTTTATCACCTTACATTGTCCACTAACAGAACAAACAAAAAATCTTATCAATAAAGATAGTATCTCAAAAATGAAAAAATCTTGCGTAGTAATAAATACTGCCCGAGGTCCAATCGTAAATGAAGATGACATGGCTTTTGCTTTGAAAAATAATCAAATTGCAGGTTTTGCTTGTGATGTAGTTTCAGTTGAACCTATGAAAAAAGACAACCCTTTGTTAAATTGTCCAAATTGTTTGATAACGCCACATATTGCTTGGGCTGCTTTAGAAACTCGGCAAAGACTTTTTCAAGAAATTTATAAAAACCTAGAAAGTTTTCTTTTAGGAAAAGAAAGAAATATTGTATAATTTTTTTCTTCCATCTTTAAATGATAGGATTTCTATAATATAATAGTAAACATGGCTGAAACAGAAAATATTCAAGAAATTCAAGAACCTCATTCAGATTTTGTACATCTTCATGTACACTCTGACTATTCCCTTCTTGATGGTGCTTCCAAAATTACAACTTTGGTTACTCGTGCAAAAGAATTAGGATTTAAAGCTCTTGCTTTAACTGACCACGGAAATATGTTTGGAGTTTTGAACTTTGAACGCATTTGCAACGAAAATGGAATCAAACCTATCATCGGTTGTGAAATTTACATGGCCGCAGGAAAAAAAGAAGACAAAGAAGGAACTCCAGAAGGTTCAAAATACTATCACCTTATTTTGTTAGCAAAAGATGAAGATGGATATAAAAATCTTTCTTGGATTGTTTCAGAGGCAAACACAAATGGATATTATTACAAGCCTCGTGCCGATAGAGAATTATTAAAAAAACATTCCAAAGGATTGATTTGTCTTTCAGCTTGTTTGGCTGGGGAACTTCCTCAAAAATTGTTAGCAGGAAAAGATAAAGAAGCAGAAGAAGTTATTAAGTGGTATCAAGACACCTTTGGAAAAGAAAATTATTTTATAGAATTTCAAGACCACAACTTAGATGATGACAGGCGTCTTATCCCAAAACTTTTGGAAATTGCCAAGAGAATGGAAGTTCCAATGGTTGTTACAAACGATGTTCACTACGCAAAACAAGAAGATGCAAAAGCACAAGATGTTTTAGTCTGTATCGGGACAAAAAAACTATTATCAGATACAGACAGAATGAAGTTTGAAAACGACCAATTTTATATAAAATCTGAAGCAGAAATGGCTAGTCTTTTTCCAGATTATCCAGAAATGATTTCTAATACAAAAAAAATTGCTGATATGTGTAATTGTAAAATTCCACAGTTCAAAACTCAAGAATTAAAAGATTGTCTACCGGTTTATCAAATTCCACCAGAATTTAAAACTCAAGACGATTATGTACGACATCTTGTTTACACAGGACTTGAAAAACGATACAAAGAAATTACTGATGAAATTCGCCAACGTGCCGAATACGAATTAGGCATCATTTTTAGCATGGGATTTTCTGGTTACTTCCTTATCGTTTGGGACTTTATTAACTAT
>CALBXN010000111.1 GCA_937890485.1 uncultured Treponema sp. | reverse complement strand
AAGTTACAGCTCCTTCTGTTTTGCGTCATCGCCTTGTACTTTCTTATGAAGCTGGTGCAGACGGAGTTACTACTGATGAACTTATCGACAAAATTATTTCTTTTATTCCAGTTCCTTAATTTTGAGGTTTTTAATGAAAAAAGAATCTTTGTTGATTTCCGATAGCAATACTCTTGCCAAAAGTGCCGCTTCCTTGCGTTTAAGAGCTCGTTCTATAGCAGAAGGATTGCGACAAGGTAATTTTTCTTCAATGTTCAAAGGACAGGGAATTGATTTTGCTGGTGTTCGTGAATATCTTCAAGGTGATGATATTCGCTTAATCGATTGGAATGTAACAGCTCGAATGGGAAAAACTTATGTAAAACTTTATGATGAAGAACGAGAGCAAATCGTATTTTTTATTGTGGATCGTTCTTTATCAATGGAAACTGGTTCTTCTAACCTAACTAGATTGAATTTAGCAAGTGAAACTGGAGCTTTGTTATTACTTGCTGCAAATTCAAACTCTTGTCCTGTAGGCTCAGTTTTTTTTGATGGAAAAATCAATTTCTCATGTATGCCAAAAAATTCCCTAGATCAAACAATGTTGATTCTTTCTAAATTTGCTCAAAGAGAAGATGTTATAATGGAGGGGTCTGCTTTAGCTAGTGCAATAAAAGGTGCTGAACAAATTTTAAAAAATCGTTCGATGATTTTTATTTTGTCAGATTTTAGATGTGAAGATTATCAAGATAATTTAGCAAGACTTGCTCAAAAACACGATGTTGTTGCGATTCGTTTTACAGACGCAAATGATTTTGAACTTCCTGATTTAGGAATGATACAAGTGCATGATCCAGAAACAAAAGCGACAAAAATCTTTCCTAGTTTTTCAACTGCTTTTAAGAGAACTTGGAGAGAGAATTCAAATAATGTGCTAGATCGTTGGAAATATATGTGTAAAAAAAATGGAGTAATCCCCTTAACAATTTCTACAGCAGATGATCCTGCCTTACGACTTTCCAGATTTTTTGCAGTTAAGGATGTGAGATAAATATGGCAAACACAACGACTCAAAATATTATACAAATTAATAATGGTCAGTTTTTTTTGAATCCTAAAGAAATTTTTTGTGGTGATAAAGTTTTTTTACAATATCAGTCTGTTGTAACTGACGACATAGTTTTTTCATTAAGTAATGTGTTACCACTAGAAATTAATGATTCAGAAAGCTTGTATAAACTCATAAATGTTGATCCTCTAATTTGTTCTCTAGAAAATTTTAAAATATTTTTAGATGGAAATGTATTAACTTATCAAATAAATTGTGTAGGTTGGCAACTTGGAAAAGTTATTATACCTTCTATGAGAGTTAAATTAGAATCAATGACATTAGAATTACCAGGTAGTGATTTTACTGTTGTTTCTATCTTGGAAAAAACAGGTGAAAGTTCTTTACAGCCTACACTAGCTCCTATTCTTTTACCAGGAACTACCTATACTGTCTATGGTATAATTTTTTTAGGAATATTAATTATTAGTTTTTTTATTTTTCTTTTAACAAAAAGTTCTAAAATATGTTATTTTTTCAAAAGTATAATTCTTTCTCACAAATATAAAAAAAATTATAAGAAGTGTTTAGGTTTATTAAAAAAATTAAGTAAAAACTCTGATAATTTATCTGAAATTAAATTTGCTGAAGAGTTACAAACTATTATGCGAATTTATTTTTCATTTAGATTTTCTGATAAAGTTTATAATTTAGCAACTTCTGAAATTATTGGTTGGTTTTCTACAATTTATAAATTAATTCTACCTGAACAAGCAGATCAAGCAATTCAGATGTTTTATGAACTTATGTTGCGTTGTGATTTTTTAAGATTTTCTGGAAATTCTGTAAAAGATTCTGGAATACAAGAAAATGAAAAGGAACAATTAATTCAAAAAGCTATTTCTATTATGAATTTAATAGAAAAAGGAAGTTCAAATGCTTAGTTTTTCTTCATATTCTTCTCTATTATTGATTTTATTAGTTCCGATATGGATTTTTCTAAAAAAAACAAAAATATTGAATACATATTCTTTCCCTTTACTTTTTACTGAAGATAATAAAAAATTTTTTGAGGGAAATTTTAAGTCTTTTAATTTTTTTTCGATAGTATCTACCTGCTTATTTTGTCTTGCATATATTTTTGTCGTAATAGCCTTAGCAAATCCCAAAATTTCCTATCAGGAAAAAAGATATATTTCTAGGGGAACTGAAATAATTTTTATAGTAGATTCAAGTCCTTCCATGTCGGCTTTAGATATTGGAGAAAGTACAAGATTGCAAGCTGCAAAAGATTCAATTTTGTATGTTACACAAGGAATGCCTGAAACTTCGTTTGGTCTAGTTTCATTAGGTTCTGAAGCTGTTTGTTTAGTTCCACCTTCAATGGATTTTGAAATTTTCAAAAAACAATTGGAAGACATCAAAATTGGAGTTTTGGGAGATGGTACAGCTTTAGGTGTTGGAATTAGTTCTGCAATTTATCATTTGTCTTCTTCCGCTGCTCCTAAAAAAGCAATTGTGTTAATTACAGATGGCGAAAATAATGCAGGTACAATACATCCTAACTCTTCTGCAAAATTAGCAAAGGAATTAGGGATTCCAATTTATGTTTTAGGAATAGGAACTACAGGCACAGTTCCTGTTGAATATACAGATTATAAAACAGGAAAAGTTTATTCTGGTTATTTAGAGTCTAGTTTTAATTCAAGAAGCCTTGAAACAATTGCAAGTATCACCAAGGCCGATTATTTTGATGTACAAACTTTACCTGATTTACGAGAAGTTATTTCTAGTATTGTAAGAAATGAATCTGTTGTGCCTCATTTTTATACAGTTCAGGTTGATAAACCTTACTATGTTTTATTTTTATTTTTAGGAATTTGTTGTGTTATTATCGGATATATAATAAAAAGATTTTATTTAAGGGGGATTATTTTATGATTTTTGAGCGACCTCAAATGTTGTTTCTTTTATTTACTCTCATAGTCCCAATTTTGTATGTTTTTCCTAAAATAAAAAAATTAAGTAAAACTCAGACTTTTTTGTATAAAAATAAAAATTCAACTATTAAATACACAAAAAAAATTCAATCTTATGTTTACTTAAGAAGTCTATTTTTTATGTTTTCTTGGATTTGTTTAATAATTGCTTTTGCAGGTCCATATTGGGGCAGTGAAATTGTACAAGTTCAAAAAAATGGAAGTGCGGTTTCCTTCGTTTTTGATATTTCTTGGAGCATGTCAGCAGAAGATATTCCAGAAGAAGATTTTTCTTTTTATTCTAGATTGCAAGGTGCTAAAAATTACGCAAAATCTTTACTAATCCCAGATAAAAATGAAGACATGGTAAGTGTATCTGTTGTTTTGGCAAAAGGTGATGGATACATAGCTGTTCCTCTTACGGAAGATTATGAAGCAGTTTTTTCTGTAATTGATGCTTTATCTCCAAATTTGATGACTTCAAAAGGAAGTAATATTGGAGCTGGAATTGATACTGCAATTTCAACGTTCCCTTCTACACAAGCAAGGCAAGGAACTATTGTTGTTTTTACAGATGGAGAAGAAACTTTATATTCTCTAGAAAAATCTCTATTAAATGCAATAAATCATGGAATTGGTGTTTATATCATTGGCTTTGGAAATTCTGAAGGAACTAATCTTCAACTTGGAGAAAATAAAATAATTACCTACTTGAAAGAAGATTATATTAATGGAATTATTTCTAATTTGAAAAAGAAGACAACATTATTTAATGTACCATTATATTATTCTCGTTATGATGAAGGAAATGATGAATTACTAAAAATTTTATATCCAAAAGATTTTAGCCTAGATGAAAACTTTCAAAATGGATATGAAGTAAAAAAAGTAGCAAGACATAATTTGTTTATTGTGATTGCTCTATTTTTATTTATTTTAGGTCTGTTAGCTTCATATAAAAAAATAAATTTTTCTAAAATTGGCTCTGTTTCTTGTGTTTTATTGCTTTTAACATTATTTTCATCTTGTTCGCAAAATTTTAAAGAATCTTTCAATATTTTACAGGGTAGCTTTTATTGGCATCAAAAAAAATATCAACAGGCTGAAATGAAGTTTTTGCAAACATTAAATTCAAGCGAAGAATATGGAAATGAAGAAATTCAACAATATGCAATTTATGCCTTAGGGTCTTCGTATGTTATGCAAAATGAAGAAACTGCTGCTTTTGAACGACTTGAAAGTATAAAATCAAATGCTCCTATAGATATTCGATTTGCTTCAACTTATAATATTGGAGTACTTTCTTATTCTGTAGGAAATTATGAGAAGGCAATACAATCTTTTAAAAATGCATTGATAATAAATCCACAATCTCTTGAAGCTAAGATAAATCTTGAATTAGCTTTAAGGCAGGGAGCTAAAAATACAAAAAATAGCAACTCTGAAATAAAAACAGCCACTGAAAATAAAGAAAAATCAGTTTTAAAAGATGCTGTTTTTTCAATAATTAGGGAGAATGAACAAAAACAATGGAAAAATCAAGAGAAACAAGAAGATTCTCACAGTCCAATAGATTATTAATTTGTGTACTTTTTTTATTTTTATTAAATACGGTATCAATTTTTGCTCATAGATATTCTTATGCTGTTTTTAGACCTATTGAAGAATATGTTTTTGCAGGAGAGGATTCTGTTTTTGAAACTGTAATTCATAATATACGGCCTGCTGATATTTTAGTAACTGTTCAAACTTTGCCTGAGAATGTAACTTTTGTTTCTTCTGAAAAAACTGAAATCTTTGATGAAAATGGACGAAGTACAAGAATAAGAATTATTCTTCATTTTGATACTGTAGGTAAATTTAATCTTCCTGCTGTAGCATCTAGAATTAGATACGGTTCTTACAAATTATCAATTGCACCTGTAAATGTTTTGTATAATCCTCAGACAATACAGCCCATTGTGAGATTTTCAGTCTTAAATCCAGAAAATGAAATTTTTTATGAAGGTCAAGGGATAAAGTTAAAATTATCAGTTTTATTTGCTTCAAATGTTTATGGTTATACAACTTCATTGAGAGAAGATTCTGTTTTTTATTCCAAAGAAAATTTAGTTTCTTTGCCCTTACAAATAGAGAAATTTTCTGATAGCGAATATCCTATAGGAGTTTTTGAAATAATTCCTCTCTTAAATGGAAAAATACAAGTTCCACAAGTTTGTGTAAATGTAAAAACTTGGAGAGGCCTTGAAAAGGATTGTTTTTCGGAACCGTTTTTTCTAAATGTTAAACCCTTGCCAAAAGAAAATTTTAATAAAGAAACTTCAGTAAAACAATTTGTTCAGGAAGAAAGTTTTCAAAATAATCAAAATACAAGTGTTGTTTCTAAAATTCCTTCTGAAAGTCAAAGAGAATCTGTAATAAAATTACGTGAACTTAGATTGCAAGAGAGAAATAAAATATTTCCTATTGCAAGTATAAAAGAACGCAAAGAAATTGAATTTAACTGTGGATTAAAAAATACTCCAAATGAACTTTCTAAGAGTATTTTGTACATACTTTTGATAATTTTAGCTATTTTTGTTGTTCTTTGTGTGATTTTTACTATTTTACACAAAAAAACTCAAATGATTATTTTTATAGTATTTTTTCTTATTATGTTAATTATTATTGGAGTTTACAAAGTTCAGTTAAATAAAGATTATGCTCTTGTTTTACATGGTGAAATTTTATCAATTCCTGAAGAAACTTCTTCTGTAAACATAAATTTAAATCCTGGTTTTAGAGTTGAAGTTAAAGGTGAAACAAAAGATTGGATTTATATAAAATATGGAAATTCGTCAGGTTGGATTAAACGAGAGAATTTATTATTTTTTTAATAAAATACTTGTAACTTATTAAGTTTTTAACTATTTTTATTTATGAGGATTCAAAATGGAAGATTTATATAAAATTCTTGAAGTAGAAAAAACAGCTACTGCTGATCAAATAAAAAAAGCATATCGCGAACTAGCAATGAAATATCATCCTGACAGAAACCCTGGAGATACTGTTGCCGAAGAAAAATTCAAAAAGATAAGTGCTGCCTATTCTGTTTTAGGTGATGAAACAAAAAGAAAACAATACGATATGTATGGAAGTACAGATAATTCTGTAAGAGACTCATCTTATAATAGTGAGCAAGGCTTTGGCGGATATTATCAAGGGAATCCTTTTGAAGAATGGTTTAAAGAGGCAAAAAACTATAATTGGCGCTCTCAATACGAATACGAAACTTCAGACAAATATTATGAAAAACCAACAAAGCGTAAAGCCTTTGGAATGTTATTATCAAGTCTGTTAAGTTTGTTTGCAGGATTATTTTTATTTAGATTTTCCTTCATTCTGCTACCTATAGGACCAATTCTTTGCATTATGGTTATTGCAAATAGTGTATCTGGGGCGTTACGAGCCGTCAAATTTATCTTCAGTCCTAAAAAGTAGCAAAGAAGAAATTGGAATTAACGCTCGCGGAAGATGATTCTTCCTCTGTTAAGGTCGTATGGAGATAATGCTACTTTTACACTGTCTCCTGGAACAATTCTGATATAGTGCTTGCGCATTTTTCCTGATAAGTGAGCAAGAATTATGTGTTTGTTCTGTAATTCTACCCTGAACATTGTGTTTGGTAAGGCTTCTCTAACAATGCCTTCAACTTCAATAGCTTCTTCTTTAGCCACGATTCCTCCAAAAAAATATAGTAAAAAAATGCAAATTTCATTTGCTTTTTTTCTATTTCATACTTATAATTTTATGAGTAAGTGAAACCTTTGTCAACATGGGAGATTATATTTATGGAAAAAGATTTTACAACAAAAATGAAAGAATCATTGATTGAAATGAAAAAAGAAATTGTAACACAGGTTATGTCTGCAAGTTCTGATTTTAAAAATATCGTTGAAACTATGGAATCAAAAGATACAATAGATGTTGCATCTGATGATATTGATCGTGCAATGCTGGCGACTGTAGGGACAAAAGATTTAAATCGTTTGAAATTAATAGATTCTGCTCTTACACGAATTGAGCAAGGAAAATACGGTCTTTGTATGAAATGTGGGAAAAAAATTCCTCAAGCAAGGTTAGAAGCAATTCCTTATGCTTTAATGTGTATTGAATGTAAATCTGCTGAAGAAAAACGCAATCGTTAGAAATCTATTTTTTGGGAATGCCATTTTCCTTTTGATAGATACTGAGTTTCAGAATATCCTGCGGAAATGGCATTTTTTATTGCAATTTCATAACCTGTATCAATGTGGTCAAAATTGTGAGCATCCGAGTTTATTGTTATAGGAATATCAAAAGTTTTTAGTTTTTTCAAAAAATCAATTGATGGATATGTGTCCATTAAAGAACCTCGTGCAATTCCGCCATAATTTATTTCTACAATTTTTCCACTTTTTGATATTGTTTTTGCAGTTGCTTCTATTTCATTTTTGTACCATTGGGAATTTTCGTCAAAGAATTTTAATTGATTATTTCTTTTGCGTAAAATATCCAAATGTCCAATAATATCAAAATTAAAAGAAGTAATCATTTCTCTAACTAGCGCAAAGTAACTTTGACAAGCTTTTTTTCCATCTCCATCAAAAAGTAAATCTATTCCTTGTTGTACTTCTTCTGTAAAACTGTCGATAGAAAAGCAATTTACTGGTATATCAGATTCTTCTTGTGGAAATCCTTTTTTTTCAGGGGCGTCTAGGTTTACAACATAGTGAACAGAGCCAATTACATAATCTGGATTAAATTCTTCAAAACGGGATTTGTCCGGTGTACAGACTAAGGGGAGATAATCGGCTTCAAAACCAAGGCAAAGTTCAAGTTTATTTCTATAGGATTCTTTCAATCTTAAAATTTCAGCAACATAATCTTTGTGTTTGTTAGGATTTAAATGCCAAGATGATTTGTATGGATATGCTGTGTGTGATGAAAATCCTAAAATATCAAATTTTTTTTCGATAGCAGAAATTACCATTTTTTCAGCAGTAGTTTTGCCATCACAAAAATTTGTGTGTGTATGATAATTTGTTTTAATCATTTATGAAAGCCTCTTCTTGAGATTTTGCTTCTTCTATAAAGAGTGAAAAAAGTGCTGAAAATTTAGAAATAGAATTTATAACTTCATTTATGTTTTTTTCTTTTGAATATCGTTCTATTTGGTATGCAGCGTTATAAAGACTTTTTGCAGAAATTGTGCTAGAACTTCCTTTTAGTGTGTGTGCAATACTTGCTAATTCCTCAAAATTATTATGATACAAAGATTCTTTAGCTCTAATAAGTAATATTCTTGTTTGTGAAATATACTCGATGATGAGTTTTTGTGCGAAATCGATATCGTTAGAAACTGTATCCAAGAAATCAATTTTATCCCATATATTTTCATGATTTTGAGATAAATCAAGTTTTTCGATAAATTCATATTTTTTTCGTCTCTTTTTTTGAGTAGCGGACAAATTTATAACGGAATCCCATTTAGAAAGAATATTAGTTATATCTTGTTTTTTAAATGGTTTTACTAATATATCGTTCATTCCAGCTTTTTGATATTCCTTAAAATCTCGAGTGTCCGTATTTGCTGTACATGCAATAATAATTCCATCAAAAAGATTTTTTCTTAATGTTTTTGTTGCTTCGATTCCACTTACAAAAGGCATTTGAATATCCATAAAAATGATATCAATATCAGCGTTTTCTTTTATAATATCAATTACTTCTTTGCCGTTTTCTGCCTCTATTATTTCTGAATTTAAATTCTTTAAAAAAGTTGTTATAAGTTTTCTGTTAACAGGATGATCTTCAGCAACAAGAATTTTTATTTTTCTATATTTTGTTAAGTCTAAATTTTCATTTACAACTTCTAAGTCTACAATTTCTTTTTCACTTTCAATTAACAAATTATATAAATTACTTATTTTTATTGGTTTATATAAATAGTCATTAAACCATCCTAACATTTTCATTTTTGCTTCTTTCCCCATATTTTCTTCTGGTGAAAGCAAAAATAGTTTTGAATTATTTATTTTTTTATTATTATTTATTTCAGATGCTAAATGCCAACCATCCATACCTGGCATTGATATATCAATGAAGACAAACTCAAAAGGATCTTTCTCTTCTGCAGCAAGGTTAAGGCGTTCTAAAGCAATATATCCTGATGTAGCAGTTTCAATATTATGGTAACCAAGAAAATTTAATTTATTTTTTATGTTAGTTAAAGATTCTTTGTAATCATCAACAATAAGTATTTTATTTTTTTTATCATTTTGTAAAGAAGTTGAGTCAAAGTTTAAAAATTCTGATTTATCAATTGTGTGATTTTCTGGAATTGAGTAAGGAATTTCTATTGTAAAAGTTGTTCCTCCATAAGAATTAGTTGCAACTTCTATAGTTCCATGCATTAACTCTGTGATTTTTTTACAAATCGGCAATCCTAATCCTGTTCCACCGAAAACTCTTGTTGTTGATTTATTAGCTTGATAATATTCCGTAAAAATTTTATCTTTGTTTTCTTCTGGGATTCCAATTCCAGTATCTTCTACCTTAAAAATTAACTTTTGGTTTATAGAATCTGAATCTATAAAAAGTCTAATATGACCTTCTTTTGTGAATTTTACTGCGTTTTTTAATAAGTTGAGTAAAATTTGTTGAATCCTTGTTGGATCGCTTATTATTACTTGAGGTATGTTATAATTTATCTCTGTCAGAACTTCAATATTTTTATTATGAGCTTCGATACAAATTAAATCTGAAATTTGTTCAAACTTTTTAATTGTAGAAAAAGGAATATATTCTAATTCAAATTTTCCGGATTGAATTTTTGAAAAATCTAAAACATTATTTGAAAGATTTAACAAAACATCAGCGCTAAATTGCAATTGTCGTAAATATTCTGATTGCTCTTTATCAAGATTAGTTTCTTTTAATAATTCTAGTATCCCAATAATAGTTTGTACCGGTGTTCTAATTTCATGTACTGTTGTTGCTAAGAATTGCGTTTTAGAATTTTTATCCGAGACATTCATTTTTCTACATTGTATCCTTTGAGCGTAAAACTTCTATTGCTTTTTGTAATAAAACTTCAGGTTTTAATGGTTTTACAAGATATGTTTTTGCACCTAAACTAAGAGCTTGCATAACGGCTTCGCGACTTTTCTCGCTTGAATAAACGATACTTGGAGAAAAATATTGTTTATTTTGTAATATCCTTAATACATCAAAGCCTGAAAGACCTGGAAGATTTACATCTAGAATTATCAAGTCGTATTCAGTTTTATTAGTTGTTGTTAAAAACTCGTTTCCTGATGAAAAACACGAAATTTGAGCGTTAATACTAGAAAATGCGTTTTCTATTAGGCTTCTTGTAACGTTATCATCTTCTACTATTGCAATTGTTGTTGCTA
>CALBXN010000110.1 GCA_937890485.1 uncultured Treponema sp. | reverse complement strand
CAGTAATTAAAGCCTTCATAACCTCACCTCTTAAAAATTATTATATCACAGATTTTATTTTATATGTTAAAATAAATATATATTATAGGAGGTACCTAATGAAAAAGATTTATTTAATAATAATTACTCATTTATTGATATTATTAATCTAATGAGTATGAAAGAAATTGGATTACCGGAAGAAGAGAGTGAAAAAGAGGAGGGTGAAACCTATGAAATGTACATACAGATGCTTTTGGGAACGAAGAAAAAGGAGGATTTGGTTATGAGATCAATGGATTTAATTGAACGAAACATCCATGAAATGGGGAAAGACTATTTTAGAATGGATAATTGTATAACTGGAGCAACATTTCAAGTAAGCAGTCCATTTCGAAGAAGCGTCAGATATGATTTTCAAATATCATATCAGTATCATTAAGTTAGAAAGGGGGATGGATTCAGATGCCTTTTCCGTCTTTTATCTTTTTGATTCCTAAATACACAAACAATAGAATCGAATTTATATTTGAACGAAAGGAGGTAGGGTTTGATTTCTCACGCAAAACCAAGTCTTATTGTAACTCGGAAAAGGCATCTGAATCTATCCCGCGAAGTATGCAGGGCAGTATAACTGTTGAAATGGTTATTTGTGTTCCACTTTTTTTATATGCAGCACTTTGTCTGATTTGGATGTTGGAAATACGATCCATACAGACTGTGATTAGATCAGAACTACATAAGGCGGGGAAAGAACTTGCAGTTGAGACGGCAGAATATCCTTTCTTCCATTCAGATTGGTTAAAAGAAAAATTAACGTCTTCTGTTGATAAAAACCGTTTCAATAGAAGCATGATCGTGAATGGTGTGTCTGGGATTCATTGTGACGACTCTTATTCCATTCCGGGTAGGGGAATATATGAACTTAGCGTTAATTATAGGGTGCGTTTGCCAATTCCTTTTTTTTCGTATCTAGGAATGAAATTAGAAGATCATATACGAGTAAAAGCATGGAATGGTTATGTGAAGAATATTGGTTTGGGAGAGTTTGTTCAAGAAATCGTGTATGTAACTGAAACAGGTATTGTGTATCATACGGATGCCAATTGTGTTTATTTACAACCTAAGATAAAAGAGGCATCAAAAGATGATATTACAGATATGAGAAATGAAAATGGGGCGAAATATTACCCGTGCAGACGTTGTGGAAAGTTTATGTCAGAAAAGAATGCGGTATATCTGACAGATTATGGTACCAGTTATCATAGCAGTCGGTATTGTTCATCTATCAAACGAACAAGTGCTTCCATCTTTGTATATCGTTTTTCTGTTAGAGAATAAATTGGCTGATAATAAACTTGAAAACTAGAATTTGTAATTGCATTAGAAATTGCCAATGTAATTTCTTGTTCTCTTCTACGTTTTTCAAGAATATCTGTTGATGCAAATACAATGCTATTTTTCTTTGTCTGTCGTGCTTCGTTTAATGAATAATCAATTATATCAAAAGCATCATTTGCAGAAACTATATCTTTTGAACTTTGTATACAACACAAATATGCCCATAAATTTACATTTACATTTCTGTTACTAAAACTGAAAGGCTTTTCAAAGCGAGTCATAATTTCATTACATAAAATATTAAAATCTGGCTTTTTTAAATAAACAATTGCAAGTTGCCTATTTGAAATTCGATATACTTCATTATTTTTTGTAAACTTACCTAGATAAGAAGCTACTTGTTTTAACAAAATGTTTCCATTATTCAATCCAAATTTTTCGTTTATGTAACTTAAGCCATCAATTTGTAAACAAATAATTCCAAAATCTTCTTTTTTGTGAATTCGATTATTTATATTTTTTTTGAATAAATTTCTATTGTAAATTCCAATTTGAACATCCATATATTCAAGAGGATTTTGCATGGAAATATAAATAAAAAACATTGCAAAAGCAATTCCAATTTCTTGCAATAAATATTGAGAAAAAATTATTTGAACAATATTTAAAATAATACATTCTGAAGAATACAAAAGAACTGATATTCGTTGTGCTACTCCTAGTAATTTCATGTTTTTTAAAACTATTGCACAACTTATAATTATGTAGTAGCCAGCAACTATGTATACAAAAATTTGTCCAAGTCCTCTATGATAAATTCCAGCAGAATCAACATAAAAACAAGCACCTGTAAATGGTGTGGATAAAATTAAAATTACATTAAGAATATATGGCAAGAAAATTATGGCAAACCATTTTGAACCAATATTTATATTTTCATAAACTAGAGAATAAGCAAATAAACAATACAAACAAGGTACAAAATTTTGTACAAGAAAATGTAAAATATTTACAACATAATTTAAAACAATTTGATTTTCTGTACAAAAACTACAAGCGTATGCAGATGCAATATCAGTAACAACGGAACATAAAGATACAATAAGTAGACGTTTATAAACTCTATTTGATAAAGTATTTAAATGATTATAAGTTAGATAAACAACCAAAACTACAGCAATCATTGCAAAAGCTACAATGTCATAATGAATTATCCATTTCATAAAAAATCCTTATCAAATATTATATCACGAAATTGAATTTGTTGACAAAAAATTTTACATAATATACTTTCAATATCATGAAAATTTTGTTAATTTTATTGTTATCAATATCTATTTTTTCTTGCAAAGAACCTGTTAATCCTTTTCTTCCTGAAAAAATAACTAATTCAGAATCAAAAGAAGAAATAAATCAGGATGACAACTCGGATTCACAAAATCAAAATCCAGAAGAATTTATAAAAACAACTCTTTCAACTATTTCTTTACCAAACTGTCCTGAAAATACAAAATTCGATATGATTGCTATAAATTTTACAGATGGAAGAACTGAAGATGATTTAATTCTTGGTGAAAATCAATATTGTAAAAAAAGTAGTTCAAATGTAGAAATTCCTTATCCTGTAAAAGTAAAACAATTCAAAATGTCAAAATACATGGTAAGCTACAATACTTGGTATCATGTTTATCAGTGGGCTATTAAAAAAGGATATAAATTCATTGGGAAAGGTTCAGAAGGAATGTATGCCAACGGAAATAATGCAGGTGCTTATTATCCTTTCAATGAAGGCGGAGAACCTAAAGTAGAAGAAATGCCTGTAGGAAGCGTAAATTGGCGTGATGCGATTGTTTGGTGTAATGCGCTAAGCGAAATGTTAAAATTAACTCCAGTTTATTATTCTGATGCAAACTTCAAAACTCCATTACGAGATTCAACTCAAAGTACAACTGATTTTGCTGATACAAACTGGGATATGACTCCTGGAAAAATTGATAATCCTTATGTGAATAAAAACGCAAACGGCTTTAGATTGCCATACACCGCAGAATGGGAATACGCTGCACGAAAGAAAAAAAATGGAACTTGCATTGAAGGAAGAAATATTCCCGGGGATGAAAGTGGTTCTTTTTATGAACACACTTCCACAGATACAGCTAATGGAATTGAATTTACGCAATCAACGGTTTTTGGAAATTATATGTGGTACAGATATAATGCAGCCGGGGAATGTGCAAAAACAGCCAGCGGAAAAGATGATACAAATGCTGTAATGCAAGAAAAGCTTGGTCATAAACCCGGTAACAACAGAACTCACCTTTCTGGCGGAAAACTTCCGTCTCACTTAGGATTTTACGATTTAACAGGGAATTTAACAGAATGGATGTTTGAATACAATGTTCAACATGGTTCTATTATAAAGGTATCTGCTTTTAGAGAAGTAAGAGGAACAGATTTCCTTTCAGAAACAAATTATAAAACTTCTGGTGAATATGGCGGGTATTTTCCTCTTCAAAAAAATGGATTTAGAATTTGTCAAAATAATTAGTTCATATTATTAACTTACAGATTAAAACTTATTCTATAAAAAGGAACTTTTGTGAATCATTTTGGATTAATTTTAGACAAAGAAAAAACAACCGAACAAATGTTTAAAGTCTGCCAATATTACGATGTAAAAAACGCAAATCTTGCAAATCTTATGGATGTATCAAAAGTTGAAGTAAGCAATCCGCTGTAGAAACCGTCGGTCATATTGAATATTGGCGAAACGGATATTTGCACCGAGATGGAAAAGAAGCCGCAGTTATTTCAAATGGATTTAGAACATACGAATATTGGGAAAATGGAAAAAGAATAAAATAATCCTTTTTAAAATACTTGCTATTTTGTATAAACTTGTTAAAATATTTTAGAGGTAATTTTATGAGTAAAAAGCAAGTATCAGACAAACACTTTTGGCACTTTGTCCAAAATGGTGGATTAATTCAACCAGAAATATCAACTATTGACGATGTATTAAATTTAGAAAATCTTGATCCTAAAATGTGGACTGCCCTTGCATGTCCAGTATCTGGATTAGAATTTAGTGAAGAAACTTTAAATCTTTTAGATTCGGACAAAAATGGAAGAGTTCGTGTTCCAGAAATTTTAAGTGTTATTTCTTACATAAAAAAATATTTTGCCAAGCCAGAAATCATAATGACAGAAGGAGATTCCATTCCTCTTGAAGCTTTAAGCGAAACAAATTTTGCATGTGGTCATTCTCCTTTGGAATCCGCAACTTCTGTTTTAAAAATTTTAAATAAACCAGATTCAAAAGAAATTTGTTACAATGATGTTTCTGCAAGTGATAAACTTTTTACACCAAATGTAATAAACGGCGATGGAGTTCTTCCTGCTGAATGTGTTAAAGATGAATTTGTTTGTTCTGTTGTAAAAGACATAATAAATTGTACAGGTGGAACAGATGAAATTAGTGGCGTAAAAGGAATTACTCGTTCACAAAAAGAAGAGTTTTTTACAAAAGCAAAAGAAATAAAAAATTGGCGAGAAGCTGCTGTTCAAGAAGATCCAAAAATTTTCTTTTTGAAAGAAGGGACTGATTTAGCAGCAAAATCTTTTGTAAAAGTTCAAGATAAAATAAATGATTTTTATCTTCGCTGTTCACTAATAAATTATGATCAAAATGCAAAAGAAATTTTAAAATCACAAACAGACAAAATGTTCCTTACAGAAAATGGAACTCTTTTTGAAAAAGAAAATCTTGCTTTACTTCCTCTTGCCCTCTGTGATGCAGGAAAATCACTTCCTCTAGATGAAACATTAAATCCTGCCTGGATTTCAGATATGAAATCTTTTAAAGATAACGTTATCACGCCTTTATTTAAAAAAGAAATTACAAGTCTTTCGGAAAGCAATTGGCGTAAAATTGAAGAATTTTTTGTTCCATATTTTTCTTGGTACAAAGCAATGCCAGAAAATTCTGTTTCCACTTTGGGTTTAGATAGAATTACGCAAATCTTAAATTCTGATGCAGAAAAAATCATTGATGAATATTTAGAAAAAGAAGAATGTCATCCACCAATTTCACTTGCTTCTGTAGAACTAAAAAAAATGATTTTGATAAGAAGAGATTTTGTAAAACTTCTTAAAAACTTTGTTTGTTTTGCAGATTTTTATAATCCAGAAAAAAAAGCAATTTTCCAAGCAGGAACATTGTTCATTGATGGTCGTTCGTGTGATTTATGTTTTAAAGTTTTGGATATTGCAAAACATGGAACAATGGCTTCTCTTTCTCAATGTTTCTTAGTTTACTGTGATTGTGTAAAAAAAGATAATTCTGGACAAAAAATGCAAATTGCTGCTTTAATCAGTAATGGAGAAACAGATAATTTATTAGTTGGTAGAAACGGAATTTTCTTTGACAGAAATAATGAAGATTGGGATGCAACTATCGTAAAAATAATTGATAATCCTGTAAGCATAAAACAAGCTTTCTGGGCTCCATACAAAAAGATTATGCGTTTAATTCAAGAAAAAATTGCAAAATCTACAAGTGCCGCAGAAAGTAAAGTTTTTGATTCTATGACAAAAGTAGTTGAAAATCCAAAAGAAATTACAAATACAATCCCAACTAAAAAAACTGATGTTGGAACAATTGCCGCTATCAGTGTTGCTTTTACTGGAATTGCAACTGTTGTTGGTGGAATTATGGAAGCCTTCTTAGGATTAGGAAAATGGATTCCTCTAGGAATAATTGGAATCATTTTGGTAATTTCTTTACCTTCTATGTTAATTGCATGGAGAAAACTTAAACAAAGAAATATCGCTCCTATTTTGGATGCTTCTGGTTGGGCAATAAACGGAAATGTAAAAATTCCAACTTTACTTGGGGATAGCTTAACAAAACTTCCTGTTTATCCAGTAAAATCTTTTTTAACTATAAAAGACCCTTATGCTAGCAAAAAATTTCCAATAAAGCGCGTTATTTTTGGTGTAATTTTATTAGCAATAATCCTTATTGCTCTTATCCTAATTCTAAAAAATCCAGACGGAATAAGTGGAGTTTGGCAAAATATAAAAAATTTTGCTTCTAAATTTAAAATTTCTAAATAATTTTTATATGTTTTTTAAAGAGGGATTTTGTAAATTTTAATTTGCAAAGCCCTCTTTTTTTATCTAAACATTATTAGACACAAATAAGTTGTAATTAGTTGCAAATTACTTTGTTTAAATGTATAATATATTTCAATATTGACATTATATCATTGGATGTCAATTTGTTAATTTCTTTGTTTGGAGTTTTTTATGTATAAGACATTACCACAAATGCTAAAAGAAAGAGCAGAACTTCATCCTGATGTTTCTGCACAATACTATAAAAGTGGAAAAAGTGATTTCTTACAGATTTCTTTCAAAGAACTTTACCAAATTTCTTTGGATTTTGGAGCAGGACTTCTTTCAATTGGAGTTGTTAGAGAAGACCATGTAGGTCTTATTTCAGATAATCGCAAGGAATGGCAACAAGCTGATATGGGAATTATGGCTATTGGTGCAATTGATGTTCCTCGTGGATGTGATGCAACAGAAAAAGATTTATCTTACATTTTATCTTTTGCTGATTGTAAAACAGTTGTAGCAGAAAACTCTTCTCAAGTAATAAAGATTTCTAATCTCAAAGAAAATATTCCAACATTAAAACAACTTATCATTTTTGATGAACCATCTGATGCAGCAAAAGATGCAGCAAAACAAGTTGGACTAGACCTTTTCAAATATGATGAAATTCTAGAAAAAGGAAAAGAATATCGATCTGCAAATCCTAACAAAGTTGAAGAAGAACTTGAAAAAGGAAAAGAAACTGATTTAGCATGTATCATTTTTACATCTGGAACTACTGGAGAACCAAAAGGTGTAATGCTAGAACATAGAAACTTTATTGTACAATTTGATGAATTACATGAAAGAATTCCATTAAATGTTGGCGAAAAAGCAATTTCTGTTCTTCCTGTTTGGCATGCATTTGAACGCCTATGTGAATATATTATGCTTTCTCAAGGTGCTGCAATTTGTTACTCAAAACCTATCGGAAGTATTCTTCTTGCAGATTTTGTAAAATTAAATCCACAAATTATTCCTGCTGTTCCACGAGTTTTTGAAGCAATTTACGATGGAATTTATCGTACTATGCGAAAAACTGGGGGAATCACTTATGCTTTATTCCGTTTTTTCGTTGCAGTAGGAAATTTACATTCAAAAATGGATAGAAAAATGTTCCGAAAAACCGCTCGTTTTGGAAAAGATTATATCTTTTTTGTTTGGTTGGCATTTTTTATTCCATGGTTGTTGCTTTATCCTGTAAAACTTTTAGGAAGCAAACTTGTATTTAGTAAAATCAGAGCAAAACTTGGAAACGCTTTTAAAGGTGGTGTTTCTGGAGGAGGAGCTTTACCTCCTGCAATAGATAACTTCTTCTGGACTGTAGGTGTAAATCTTGTAGAAGGATACGGATTAACAGAAACAGCTCCAGTAATTGGTGTGCGTCCAATGTACAAACCAGTTTTTGGAACAGTTGGTTCTCCTATTCGTCATGTTGAAGTTCGTATTGTAGATGACAATGGAAATATTCTTCCTGCTGGAAAAAAAGGAGAAGTTCAAGTTCGTGGTGGAATCGTTATGCGTGGATACTACAAACGGGATGACCTTACTGCAAAAGTTATTGATAAAGATGGTTGGTTTTCAACTGGGGATATCGGTATGCTAACTGTAAACAACGAAATTGTTTTAAGAGGACGTAAAAAAGATACAATCGTATTGCGTGGTGGCGAAAATGTAGAACCTCTTCCAATCGAAATGAAAATCAATGAATCACGATATGTTATACAATCCGTTGTTGTAGGACAAGACGAAAGATACCTTGGTGTTTTGATTGTTCCTGTTCAAGATGAAGTTGAATCATTTGCAAAAGAAAATTCAATTTCTTACACAAGTTATGAAAACCTTTTGAAAAACGCAGAAATTCAAAAACTTTTTGAAACAGAAATTCAAAACTCTGTAAACTCAAAAAATGGATTTAAGATGTTTGAACGCATTTCTAAATTTGTACTTTTACCAAAAAACTTTGAAGTTGGTGTGGAACTTTCTGCAAAACAAGAAATTATGCGTTATCGCTTAAATGATATTTACGAAAAAGAAATTAAATCAATGTTTAATTAGGCGTTGAAAGTTGTAAGATTTCTGGATGATATTCAAAATGCATATTATCCCAGATATCCCACTTTCCACCCCAAATAAAACCTTCTGATTCAAAGATGGATATCACTTCTTCTGGTGGCATCCATCTTTTTTTTATGGGATAAGTAATCCAACCGTCGTCGTAAAAATCTTGCGTCCACTTCCAATAAATTTGCTTTGAACCATATTTCTTTGGAACAATGTCTATACTAATTCCCCAACTATGTGATGAACGATTTTCATTATCTCTAACTTCCCGCCAATTATATCCTGTAATAACTGTTGGTAATTTCAAGAATTTATCTACTTCTGAATTTTTTAAAGCAAGTTCTCTTATCTTTTTATCAATATTTAATAATGGTTCTTTTATTTTTTTATGAACTCTTACTTTCCAATCTAAAAATTCAATCGTAATAATTTGAGGCTCAATTTGTTTTTGTGTATAAGCCTGATATAAAAAATTTTGCACTAAAGTTAGAGAACTTGGTTTATAATCGTCCCTGTTTTCTGAAGAACTCATATCTTTTAGAAATAATATTTTGAAGTCTGTAAAATCGTCTGGATTCGGTATTTCTTCAGGATAATATTCTATTGAAATAGGATTATACTTCTTCCAATCCATTAAATTTTCTTTTGGCAAAATTCTTTCATTTTTATAAAAAAATCGTTTTATCTTGTCTTCTGATTTTTTTACATCATCATTTTTTAAATCAATAAACCATAGTTGTTCACTTGTATCAAAACCGTAAGTAACAAAATTTTTTGGATAAGCAATTTTCATTGCAGTAATAAAATTTTTAAACAAGTGTGATTCAAATTCAATAGGAACTGAAAATATCTTTAGAGAAATAAAACTAATAACTAAAACAAAAATTATTTTCTTTAATAAATTTTTATAAAACATCATCTATTATTGTAAATTTTTGTTGTATATTTAGCAAGATTTTGTATAATTTTAAACTATGGATTTTAACACTGATAAGACAAATTTTCAAAATTTTATTCTATTGGGCATTTTTGCTTTATTACTTGTTGCTGTAATTTTAATTTTAAAACCATTTTTTACAGTAATTTTATGGTCGTCTCTTTTATATATTTTAATAAGTCCTTTTTACAGAAAAATTGTTAACAAAATGAATCCTTCTAAAAAAGGATTTAAAACAAAAAAACATCTTTTAAGTGGATTATTTGCAGTTGGTACAATGCTTATTATTGCTGGCTTACTTTTCCTCTTAGGCTCACAGTTGATTAGTCAGCTAATTTCTTTTTTGTCAGACGTGGAAACATTTATAAAAGAAAATCCAGATTTTTTTACTGAATCAGATATTGCCGTTTGGATAAAACAATTTTTAGAATCAAATAATATTATTTTTTCTTGGTTAGAAAATTTTGATTTAAGAGCACAAATTATTACTCTTGTACAGAATTATAGTTCTAAACTTTTTTCTTTTAGTACAACTTTAATTAGCGGTACTGGTAATTTTTTAGTTTCTTTTGCTTTTTCAGTTTTTATCCTTTATTTCTTTTACTTAGATGGTACTTATTTAGGCTCTTTACTTGCAAAAGCAATTCCAATAAATCCAATTCACGTAAACAAATTGATGAATAAATTCATTGAAGTTACACGTGGTCTTTTTTCTGGATATATTTTAGTTGCTCTTTATCAAGGATTTGTAGCTTTCATTTTAATGACAATTTTTGGCGTTGAAGGTTCCATGCTTTTTTCTGTTATTTTGATGTTTGCTTCATTTATTCCTCTTTTTGGAGCTGCAATAGTTTGGGCTCCAATCGGATTAATTATGTGCTTTACAGGTCCAATTTGGAAAGGTATTTTATTTTTAATTCTTGCTGCAATCACCATTAGCTTTTTGGATAATTTTTTGCGACCTTTCTTTTTGAAAGACCGAATTAAAGTTCATCCATTGATAATTTTCTTTGCAATCTTAGGTGGAATACAATTATTTGGTATGAATGGTCTTTTGTTAGGACCTTTAGTAATTATTCTATTTTTTACTATATTAGATATTCTTTCAAATAACGAAAAAGAAACATCTCTTTCAGACGATGATTAATAATAATCTAGTAGATAAAAATATATAATTTCTATATACTTTTTCTATGAAAAACAAATGGTTAAAACGATACTTTGTCGATTCTCTTGCGGGTATGGCACTCGGTCTCTTTTCTACTTTGATTATTGGACTAATTATTAAACAAATTGGTTCTTTTTTTCCAGTTATTGATGCATCAATAGAAAACCCTGCCACACACTTGGTTGTCCTAAGTACAATAGGACAGTTCTTTGTTAAAATTGGACAAATCCTTACTGTATTAACAGGTGCAGGAATTGCTCTTGGTGTTGCAAATTCTCTTGGTGTTCCAAAACTTGTATTGTATGCAAGTGCTCTTACAGGTACAATTGGTGCCTATGCTACAGGTTTTATTTCTGGTTCTATTGTTACACAAACAGGAGCAATTTTGCTTTCAGGACCAGGCGATCCACTTGGAGCGTTGGTTGCTGCTTTAGCAGGAGCTGAAGTTGGCCGACTTGTTTCTGGAAAAACAAAAGTTGATATAATCATAACTCCTGCAGTTACAATTATTGTTGGTTGTATTTCAGCAGTAGTTTTTGGACCAATTCTTGCAGCTGGAGCAACTTGGCTTGGAGAAGGAATTAGAAAAGCAACTGAACTTCAACCGTTCTGGATGGGAATTGTTATCAGCGTTTCTATGGGAATGATTTTAACTTTACCAATTAGTTCTGCTGCAATTGGAATAATTTTAGGTTTAAGTGGATTAGCTGGAGGAGCCGCTACAGCAGGATGTTGTACACAAATGATTGGTTTTGCGGTTATCAGTTGGAAAGATAATGGTCTAAACGGTTTTTTTGCCCAAGGATTGGGAACTTCTATGTTACAAATTCCAAACATTGTAAAAAATCCACGCATTTGGATTCCACCAACTTTAGCAAGTGCAGTTACAGGACCAATCGCAACTGTCTTATTAAAAATGGAAAACCTTCCTGCTGGAAGTGGAATGGGAACATCTGGACTTGTTGGTCCACTATTAACTTGGCAAGCAATGATTCCTAACGAAAGTGGTCTTTCTATTATTCTAAAAATTCTTTTTGTTGATGTTATTTTACCAGCAATTCTTTCTTATGGAATTTACTTTTTTATGTATAAAAAAGGCTGGATTAAAGACGGCGATATGAAATTAGAAAATTAACTTATATTCCCAAAGAATATAAAAAGATGTTATTTGTACTTATTTTGATACAAATAACATCTTTTTTTATACCTAAAAATGTGTTACAATGTACAAAATGTCTGTTTGACATTATCATTCTTTTCTTAAAGGAAATCAAATGAAAATCAAAAATCTTTTGATAACAAGCATTTTTCTTTTTAGCTTAATGCTTTTTGTTGGATGTGCATCTACAGCAGGCTCATCTACCGTAGCAAATGTACCAGATCCAACTAATGGTGAACCACAATGGTGGCTCAATATGAAAGGACCTGCCTATCAAGTTTTAATTTATTCTTTTGCTGATTCAGATGGCGATGGTTACGGAGATTTTCAAGGTCTTATCAGTAAACTTGATTATTTAAATGATGGAAACCCTGAAACATCAACTGATTTAGGTGTTGAACTTTTATGGCTTTCACCAATTCATCCAGCTGCATCATATCATGGATACGATGTTAAAGATTATATGGCTGTAAATCCACAATATGGAACAATGGCTGATTTTGATCAACTTATTGCTGAATGTGCAAAACGAAACATCAAAGTTATTTTGGATTTAGTTTTCAATCACACTTCAACATCTCATCCTTGGTTTGAAGATATGTTAGCAAATCCTACTTCAAAATATCGCAACTACTATATTCACAAAGATAACACAATCAACTACGGAACTGGTGGAATGGGTAGTTTCCATGCAGCCTACGGAGAAGAAGGTAAAATCGAATATTTTGGTGCATTTAGCCCAACAATGCCTGATTTAAACTGTGCAAACCCTGCTGTAAAAAGAGAATTTGTAAAAATTATGAAATTCTGGCTTGAAAGAGGTGTTGCAGGATTTAGATTTGATGCTGCAAAACATATTTTTGACCAAAACGAATTACCAAATGGTACAGCAAATATGACACTTAATAAAGATTTCTGGGTTGAACTTAGAGAAGCTGCAATAAAAATCAAGCCTAACGTTTTCTTTATTGGAGAAGTTTTGAATAAACAAATTCCTTCTATTGGACCTTATGCACCAGGATTTGATTCTCTATGGGATTTTGCAACAGAAGATATTTTAGCTGCCAGTGTTGGAAGTGGCTCAACTGCTTCATTACTTAGAACTTTAAAACGCAATATTGATGGACTTACAAAATACGATAATTTCGTGCCATCTTATCTTTTGAGCAATCATGATATGGATCGTTCAATGTCTGTTATCCTTTCAAAATGTGGTGTTCATAATACAGATGGATTAGCAGTTGCTGCTGGAGACCCTGTTGAAACAATTGAAGCAAAGAAAACAGCATTAACAAGAGCAAAAACAGCTGCAAGTTTATATCACACATTACCTGGTTTACCATGGATTTATTACGGTGAAGAAATTGGAATTACAGGTATTCGTCATGCAAATAATGATATTAGCCGTCGTGATTCAATGATTTGGACAAAGGATAAAAAAGATTCTCCAAAATGGCAAAATAAACATCAAATGGTTAGAGGTCAAAATGATTTAACACCATCTGTACAAGAACAAGAAGCAGATCCTAATTCATTATTAAATCACTACAAAAATCTTTCTGTTTTAAGAGCATCTAGCGAAGCAATCAGAAAAGGTTCTTACAAAGCATCAACTTGGCCAGGATATGGTGGAGCTTCTATGATGGCTTTCTTCCGTGTTCTTGAAAAAGAAGAAGGAACAGAAGAATCAGTTTTTGTTGTTCACAGCACAAGTAATATTCAAGAAAAACGTGCTGTTCCAGAAGGTAAAGCTGTAACATTATTGTGGTCATCTTTACCAGGAAAAAAAGCTTCAGAAGAAAAACTCAATCAAATTATTCTAGAACCTGGAGAAAGCGCTGTATTCAATGTAATTGAACTTTGATTTCGAAAACTTATCAGGTTCTAAAACCTGGAGAAAGTGCTGTATTCAATGTAATTGAACTTTGATTTTGAAAATTTATCAGGTTCTAGAACCTGGAGAGAGCGCTGTATTCAATGTAATTGAATAAGCTTTTGTAAAAATAGTTGAAACGATAAAATTAAAAGGAACAGTTTTTATGACAAACACAAATGTCTATCATAAAATCCTGTTCCTTTTTTTATGTCAGAATAAAATACTTAAAATAAACAGTTCTAATACAAAAATAAAATGGAAGTTTTTGCGACTAGCGTAGCGTCAAGCTGAAACTTCCTTTTTATTTTTGTGTAAACAAATCTTTATTTTAAAATATTCTATTCACTTATCCAACCTTTTTTTATGGCATCATTTATTTGTTCTTCCATCCAAGGTTTTAATGCAGGTAAAACTTCCATTGCTAAACCAGAACGTTTATAAACTTGTTCTTTTGTTACTTTTCCTAGAACCCAAGTATGACCTTCTGTACAAAGATTATGAATAAAAGGTTGCAATCTATCTAAAGCCGCAGCATAACGAGCCTCTGGTGTTTTTGCCTCGTCAAATTCTTCCCAAAGTTTTCTAAGTTGTTTTCCTTGATTAGAAGGTAATTGACCAAACAATTTATCAGCAGCTTGTTTTTCTTTATCTTCTTTTTCTAAATTTCCTTTTACATCAAAAGCAAAAGTATCCCCTGCGTAAATTTCTACCAAATCATGAACAATTACCATTTTTAAAACTTTATCTAAAGTAAAATTTTTATCATCAGCATATTCTGTTAAAAGCATCGCCATAATTGCTAAATGCCAAGAATGTTCTGCATCATTTTCTCGGCGACTTCCATCTATCAATAGAGTTCTGCGCATTATGTTTTTTATTTTATCAACTTCTACAATGAACGAAAGTATTTTTTGTAAATTATCATCTTTTATTTCTGAAAAAATATTACTCATATTTAAAGAATATCTTATTTTGTATTGAATTGCAATTATATTGTTTGACTTTTAAAATTTCTTTAATGATATTTTATATTATGAAACATTTTTTTATTTTAATACTTACTTTCTTTACAACTTCTATGATTTTTGCAAATAACGGTCAAGATATAAAAACAAAAATTCGTCAAATAGGGAATTCTAATCCAAAATTATTTGATAGACCAGAAAAAGAAAATATAAATGGTTTTTTACCTAAAAAGATTTATATAAAAACTTTAACACAAACATTTTGTAAAGGATTTGAATTTTCTTTAATCGATGGAAGAATTTATGTAAAAACTCCACAAAATAATACCTGGCAACTATTCCTAAAAACTGGACTTCCTTTTTCAAAAAAAGATAAATTTCCTACTCCAAAACGAATTGTAGAAATTGCTGCCGATGATGATTGCCTTTTTGCCTTTGATAGCGATGGAAAAATGTATCATTGTTATTTAAGAAAAACTACTGTAGAAACTCCTATGAGATGGCTGAATGTTTTTGGGTGGCCTGACAAAGTTCAATTACAACAAAACGATTTAGTAAAAAATAAACGCTCTTGGGGAATGGCAGTTCGTCGGCAAGAAATTTTGTGGTACGAAGATATTTTTCAAAATCAACATCATTATGGAACAATGGGACTTGAAACACTTTATTTTCTTTCAGAAAATGGACAAGAAATTCACTTTACAGATTCAGGTCTTCCAAGTGATTTTAGTCATTCAATCTTAGGACCAGAACGAGGAAGTTTTATAGCAAAAAACATTAGTACAAGTGGCTCAACTATTTTTTTAATAAACGAAAAAGGTGACATGTACACTCGTTTAATTGATTTTGATACAGTGGGTAGTGACCCTATGTTTTTCAAATATACCTATAAAAATGAAAGACAAAAATATTTAGGTTCGGACTATCGTTCTAACTTTACAAAATGGGCATTACCAAATGAAGATTGGAAAAAACATCCACCAATAAAATTGACTGGAAAAGCAAAAATTACAAGTTGCATTACGATTTTTCAAAACGGACAAGGAAACTTTGCTCGTGAAATGCGAGTTGCAGGAATTTCCCCAGAAGGAAAAATAGGCTATTACAAAAAACAACTAAGAGATAAATCTTGGGCTTTTGTAGAAGCACCTTTAGAAATTGATGAATCTTTTTTCTTAAATCCAAATGCAGATATAAAACTTTCTTACGGTAAAAAAAATGAATTTAGTTATTCTGGCAAAATTATTTTTGATGGCAAAGAAGTTAAAAATTTACAAGTAAAAATTCCTAATTTTTCAATGGCAGAAGGATTTTGCAATTTAGAATTTATATTTGATAATAAAAAATTACAAATGAAATTACATCCTGTTGAAATGTGGACATATCTTGTTCGCTACAATCCTGGATTTGATGGAACTTCAAAAAAATTTTTTGTAACACCTGAATTTAATTCAGAAATTTTTGAAATTGAAAATCCAGAAATAAAAAAAGTAATTGAAAATCTATTTTTAGGAAAAAATAAAGAATTATTTTCATTTATTGCAGAAGCCACAGATGAATATTTTCAAATGATTCCAAATAAGAATAATTCAAAATCTAATACAACAATCTTTTTAACAAAAGAAAATTCTAGAATCTCGATTCATCCTGAAGTATATAAAGCAACACTTTTGTATGAACAACCAAATGTAAAAATGTTTTTAGATGAAAGCCTAGTTCTAAAACATAATAAAATTTATTCTATTGAAAACCGTAGTGAAATTGAAACCAAACTTGAACGAAATATCGCATACAAAAATTATCTTCTAAAAGAGCTTGAAACTTTTAAAAAATATAAACACAAAACGAATTTTTCTCGTTGGGGATACAACATCGTAGATTTATTAACATCAATTACATTTTTAAATAAAATTGATTTTCCAAAAATAAAAACAATTACTATGTTTGGAAACGAAATTATGACAACAAATGCAAATACAATGCAAAATATATCAGACGCAAAAGAATGGACATATAAACATATTCTCGAGTTGTTAAATATGAGAATTTTTGCATATAATTCTTTAATAGAAAAATTTGATAATGATATTTTTTATTCTGAACTACCAGCTTATTTATTTGATAGTTATCCAGAATTTTTTGAAAGGATAGGAACACCAAATTCTATTAAAGGATTTTCACCTTTTTATAAAAAAGATGCTGAATTAATTTCTAAAAGTAATATTCCATTCTTTCCAGGATTTATTTTAGGAATAGGTGATGAACAAGAGTTTCAACTTTATCTAGTTGAAATAAAAAATCCGACAAAAAATATTATAAAACTTTTTTCAACTAATAATATTTTGTATACAAAAGAAAATCCTTTAAAATTACCAATTATTTTATCTTTGCTAACAACAGAATCTGTGGACAATAAAATTTATGATATAAATAAAGACATAAAAAAAATAAAAACTGACAATGGAACTTTACAATGGGATGGGGAAAATATTACTTTGATACAAAATGAACTTTTATCAAAAAAAACAATTTTCAAAACTCAAGAATAGTCATATAATAGTAGTATGAATGAAAACGAAATTAAATTATTAGAACTTTTAAAACAAAAAAATCCTCAAACTGCAACAGAACTTAGTTGTCAATTAAATGTGTCAAATAGGACAGTTTATCGTTGGGCAGAAAAGTTAGCAGAAAGAGGTCTAAAAATTCTGACAACAAAAGGTCGTAATGGTGGCATATTTTTAGAAGATGTCAACATAGATTTGTCAAGTTTTGAAAAAGAACTTTGTAAAAAAAGCAATTCAAATAAGACAAGTTCTAAAAAAGGTAATGTTAAGTTAGATTCTTGGATAGAAGTTTCTTTCTCAGAAGAAGAAAAACAAGACAAACTTGACGCAAAATATGCCACATGTAAAGATGCTATTATTAAAGGTAAAGTTTTATCTTTCTCTTATACTTTACCAGATGGAAGAATTTTAAATTGCACAACAGAGCCTGTCAGATTTTATTTATCTGACAACCAATGGCATATTTTAGCATGGATACGAAAAGTTGACAAATATAAACTATTTAAATTGTCATTTATGACAAAATTAGAACTTCTTCCTGAAAAATTTACTAGACAAGCCGATTTTATAATTCAAGATGTTTTAAATTAAAAAAAGACTTGTAGAAGATTTTTAATTTTACGAGGGTCTATTTCTTCTACAAGTCCTTTCAATCCAAAATAAAAATACTTTATAAAAATTAGTTAGTCATAACTAACTAATTAAAATATACAAGTTTCTTTTCATTTTGTCAAGTAAGTATTTTATTTCAATATTTCTTTTTTTCTTCCGATAATAAATTATAATTATATGGGAGAACCTTTATGAAAGATAATGTTAATTTACAAAAAAATATAATTCCACATTGGAGTATGCAACAAATCTGGAAATCATTTTCAGATTCTGAATATAAAAATTCTATAGAAAAATTACAACTATTAATAAAACAAATTTCTGTTCATGTAAAAAATCCAATAAAAGATTTTAATCAGTTCTTAAAAATATATTTATCCATGGATAATGAATTAGGTTCTCTTTCTGAAAGTCTTTATGCCTATTCTTATTCAATATATGCAACGGATACAACAAATACAGATAGTTTGAATAACATGGCATTGTTGGAAGAACTTCAAGTTTCCATTGCTGATTATCAATTAGTTTTTAGACAAATCCTCAAAGAAAATCAAACTAAATTATCTTCTTTTTTTCTTTCTTTTCCTGAATACAAAAAATATGAATTTATTTTAGAAGAAGAAATAAGTTATTTTAATCATCAGATGGAACGAAAAGAAGAATCTATTGCAAACGATTTACAACGATTTGGCGGAGATGCTTGGAGTAAACTTCACGAACAAATTATCTCAAATATGGTAGATAAGGAAACAGGAAAGACTTTTAATCAGTTAAGAAATGACGCTTATTCTCCAGACAGAAATATACGAAAAGAATCTTATTACAAAGAAATTGCTTTATTAGAACAAAATCAAATTGCCATTTCTTCAGCTTTAAATAACATAAAAGGTGCAACTATTTCTTTGAACAAAAAACGAAATTGGGGAGATGGATTTGAAGGAGCAATAAATAGAAGTTTGTTTTCTTCAAGACTTTCAAGAAAATCCTTAGATGCTTTGATAAGTGCAATAGAAGATTCTATTCCAATGTGGCAAGAATATTTATTTGAAAAAGCAAAAGCTCTTAATCTGAAAGATGAAAAGGGAAATTCTGAAAAATGTTCTTTTTATGATATTTTTGCTCCTTTAATTACAGAAAGTTCAGATAAAGAAAAAGATTGGACTTATCAAGAAGCAAAAGAATTTATCATAAATAAATTTAGTGAATTTTCATCTCACATGGGCGATTTTGTAAAAACTGCTTTTGAAGAGAATTGGGTTGATGCTGAAATTCGTAAAGGAAAAGTAGGAGGAGCGTTTTGTATTGATTTTCCTTTGCAAAAGGTTTCTAGAGTTTTAACAAATTTTTCTGGAACAACTTCTGATATTCTTACTTTGGCCCATGAATTAGGTCATGCTTATCATCATTTTTGTATAAAAGACTTAGACTATAATCTTTGTTCTTATCCAATGACTTTAGCAGAAACAGCAAGTATTTTTGCAGAAACTATGGTTACTAATTCCATGTTAAAAACTGCAAATCTTTCAGAAAAGATTAATTTATTAGAAATGCATTTAAGCGATAGTTGTCAAACTTTATTGGATATATTAAGTAGATTTTATTTTGAAAAATCTGTTTTTGAAGAGAGAGAAAATAAGGAATTAGTTGCAGAAGACTTTTGCAGACTTATGAATGATGCTCAAAACAAAACTTATGGAAATTCTTTAACTGAAACAAAACATCCTTATTTGTGGGCAGTTAAAACACATTATTATAGTCCAAGTTTAGATTTTTATAATTTTCCTTATGCTTTTGGTCAACTTTTTGCTCTTGGGCTTTATTCACAATATAAAGATAGTCCAAAAGAATTTCCTTCTCAATATCAAGAACTTCTAAAAAATACAGGAAGTATGACTTGCGAAGAAGTTTGTAAATTAGCTGGATTTGATATTACAACAAAGGATTTTTGGCTTTCTGGAATAAAAGAATTAAAGTTAGAATTTGAAGAATGGAAAACATGTTTAAAAGTTACTAAAAAGGAATGTTAGTTTATGTTTGATATTCAAAGAACTTTTTCAAGAACAGAATTATTAATTGGTAAAGAAAACATAGAAAAACTCAGGGATAAAAAAGTTGCTATATTTGGACTTGGTGGAGTTGGTTCCTTTGTAACAGAAGGAATTATCCGTTGTGGCATTAAAAATCTTATTTTAGTTGATAATGATGAAATTTCGCCAAGTAACATAAATCGACAGTTATATGCCTTACAATCAACCATCGGAAAAAAGAAAACAGACTTAGCAAAAGAACGATGCTTAGATATAAATCCTCTTGCAAATATTCAAACTTTCAATTTATTTTATTTAGAAGAAACGCAAAATCAAATTGATTTATCTGATTGCGATTATATCATTGATGCCATAGATACAATAAGTGCAAAACTATTACTTATCGAAAATGCTAAAAAGCTTAATATACCAATAATTTCTTCTATGGGAACAGGAAATAAATTAAATCCATTTGCTTTTCAAATTTCTGATATTTTCAAAACTTCAGTTTGTCCTCTTGCAAGAACAATGCGTTACGAACTAAAAAAACGAGGATATAATTCAAAAACTCTTAAAAATCTGAAAGTACTATTTTCTACAGAAATTCCTGCTTCTAGTATTCGCCCACCTGCAAGTATTTCTTTTGTTCCTTCTGTAGCAGGTTTTATGATTGCAAGTGAAGTAATAAAAGATTTGTGCAACAAATAAAAATGTTTCACGTGAAACAAATTTAATACGAAAAATAAGTTTCTTAAAAAATCTTTTACTAAATAAAAATTTCATTTTACAAAATAATAACATCAAATTTTTTTTGTTTCATAAAAATGTTTCACGTGAAACAAATTCTATTTTGACATTTTATTAAATTATGTCAAAATTGTATTCGGAATAATACATCTTATTTAATATACATAAGAAAAATATTTTAAACATCATCATCAAATTTTTTTAGAAATATACAACAATAAAAAAACTAAAAATAATAAACATTTTAAAATAAAAAAAGCTGACTAAGAAAATCTTAATCAGCCTTGTAATTAACTAAATTAATTCTAGATTAGAACCAGAATCTAAATCCTGCATTGATAGGGAAAGATACTAAGTTAAAACCAATAGAAGGTAAAATACCCAATGTTGGTTGCCATGCACCTTGTAAATAGAATTCTAAGAAATTATCGATAAAGAAAACATTTGTTCCAATAAGAGCTCTAGGAGCAACTGCTAAACCAATTGTGTTTCCTAAGTGAAGAGAACCAGCAAGTCCTACACCATAGAACCAACCCCAAGTTCCTGTAATTTTTGGATTTTGAATCCACCAATCTGCTGTTAATCCTAAACCAAAACTATCTCCAATATAGAAATCAGCAGCAAAAACACATGGTAAAGAATCAACTTTGAATGTCAAAGCAGCTCCACCAAATCCACCTACAGTGTATCCACCTTGAATACCTAGACCTGTTTTAGCAAAAACAGCACCTGTTGAAGCAAGAGCAACAACCAATAATAAAGCGATAATTTTTTTATTCATAAAAATCACTCCTCTAATTTTTTGTTTCAAAAAGAAACATATTTTACAGTTTGTTACACAAACTATAGTTTTGTTAAATGCTATACATTAAACTTTATTTTGTCAATATTAAACAACATATAACAAAATGTTATATTCTATTCATCATCCTCTGCAACTTCGTCATCTACAACATCATCTTCTTCGCTAATTGAAGAACTTTCGTCTGTTTCAAATTCCATTGGTGTATCGTCTTCTTCTATAGTTTCTTCTTTGTCTTCGTTGTTTTTGGCAACTTTATCTAAGCCGATAACCATATCAGGACTATCAATTTTGAACATGTGGATTCCACCAGCAGTTCTTGAACGAATAGGGATTTTTTTAGATTTTAAGCGTAAAGTTTTACCTTGGCTTGTAATACATACAATATCGTCTTCATCAGCGATTGAAATTGCACCAACAATTTCTCCTGATTTTTCTGAGATATTGTAAACTTTCATTCCTCCAGTTCCTCGTCCATGTGGAGCAAAATTGTCAAACTCTACACGCTTTCCGTAACCAGATTCTGTGATAATAATCATCTTTGAATTTTTTTCTATTCTTAACGCTGCTACAAGTTCATCATTTGTAGCAAGTTTAATTCCCTTTAATCCACTAGATGATCTTCCCATAACTCGTACTTTTTCTTCAGAATAGCGAAGAGCTTTTCCTCTACGAGTAATTAAAAGAAGTTCATCTTTTCCTGTTGTCAAAATAGCAGAAACAAGTTTATCACCATCTTTTAGACGAATAGCAAGAACTCCTCGGGTTTTTGCATTTTGAAGTTCAGAAATAGCAATTTTCTTAATTGTTCCGTTTGCAGTTGCCATTACAAGATAATAATCTTGTCTAAATTCTTCCATGGTAACTACTGTTGTGATTTCTTCATTTGGTGAAAGTGAAAGTAATCCTTTTATGTGGGCTCCACGAGAATTTTTTGTAGCTTCTGGAATTTCATGTATTTTTATCCAATATGCTCTACCTTCGTTTGTAATGAAAGTTACATAAGCATGTGTAGAAGCAATAAATATTTGATTGATAAAATCATCGTCTACAAGTTTTGTACTTGAAGAACCTTTGCCTCCCCTACCCTGAGATTTATAGGCAGAAAGTGGCATTCGTTTTATATATCCAAGATTAGAAATTAAAACTACAACTTCTTCTTTCTTGATTAAGTCTTCGATGTTAATTTCTTCAACTTCACTTGGAACGATATCTGTTCTTCTATCGTCGCCATATTTTTTTGCAATTTCAGAAATTTCATCTTTAATAAGCTTTAAGATTTTATCATGATTATCAAGCAATTCTTGAAGATAATCTATTTTTATTTGTAGTTCTCTAATTTCATTTTGTAAATCTTCAATTTGTAGATGTGTAAGACGTTTAAGTTGCATATCTACAATTGCTTGTGATTGTTCTGAATCAAAATTAAATCGTTTTTCTAAAGCAATTTTTGCAGTTTCTGTAGATTCACTTTCCTTGATAATTTTAATTACTTCATCAATATTATTGATTGCAGTAATTAAGGCTTGCAAAATGTGCATTCTGTGTTTTGCAATTTTTAAATCATGGATTGTTCTACGAGTTATAACTTCATCTCGGTGATTTACAAAATGTACAAAATTTACTTACTACTTCTTTAGAAGGAATGGGTGAGGCCCACGAAGAGGTTAAGAATTTACAAAATCAAGTTATCGCTGTTTTAGGTATTTTCTCGGCTATTATCATTGCCTTCTTTGGTGGCTTTTCTTATTTTACAAGCATCTTTAGTAATTTACATAACCTGCATATTTGTAAAGCTTTGTTTTTTTCAGCACTGCTCGGATTTATCATGTTCAATCTGATAGTGTTGTTGCTTGTGGTTATAGCTCACCTAACCGGTAAGCCGATATACTTTTCTAAATTCAGAGATGGCGAAAAAGAACAAAAAACAGGGTATGCAATTATATTTTGGGTTACCAATAGTGTAGCAGCTGCTGTGATGATAGCAGCCATACTAATGTACTGTTTTGG
>CALBXN010000109.1 GCA_937890485.1 uncultured Treponema sp. | reverse complement strand
TTGAGTAAGATTTACAAGAAATGCCTAGATATGGGAAGAAAAAGCGATTACATATATGAGGTTTAGTAGTGAAAGATTTATATGATGATGTCGAAGAATTATTGAAATCCTTAGAAGCCGACATAGAAGATACTTTGATGCATGAAGTGTTGGATGAGGTCAAAGAAATTGAACTGCGACACGTTGAAGATGATGTTTTTGATGTTTACAAACCGAAGATATATGAGCGTAGAGATTCTGGCGGTATTAATGACCCAGATAACATTGTAGGAACAGTTCAAAACATGGAACTGGAAGTAGAAAACATTACTCCTTTTGCAAGTGGCTATGGTACATGGAATAGAGGGATAGGCTTAACGGAATTAATTAATGACGGTAATAGCACATCGGGATATTTTTATGATTATCCCGGGGAATTTAATCAACCAAGACCATTTCTTGACAATACGATAGAAGAAATCGAAAGAACAGATGATGTTGAAGATGCATTGGCAAAAGGTTTGAATAAAAGAAAATGGACAGTTAAGTAAGGGAGCATGATAAATGCTCCTTTTTCAATGAAAAAAATATTTGGAGGCGATATATGGCAAAACGTATAAGAATCATTCCTTGGCTTGATAGGGATGAACTAGATAAACAATTAAATAAGATAGGCAAAGAAAAACGTAAAATCAATATTGATGTGAATGGTGATGGTGCAGATGATATGGTGCATAAGTTGCATGCAATGAACAGCACTGGTGCTAAATCCACATCAATATTTGGAAAAATGAAAAATGTTATAAGTGACACGTTTTCTTCTGGAAAACTTGCAATGACAGGATATTTGGCGGTGTTACGGGGTATTGATACAGCAGCAGACAAAGCAAAAGATTCTATAAAAGAATTGAATAAGGCAGAAACAGACCTTATGATTGCCACAGACATGAGTAGGGAATCAGTTCGTGGATTGATGAAAGATTATAACAGTTACGCAAAAGAGCTTTCTTCGACAACACAAAATATCAGTGATGCGGCTAACGATTACTTAAGGGCTGGAAAAACATTAGAAGAATCACAGGCACTTATTAAGGATTCAATCATGCTGTCAAAATTAGGTGATATCGAATCTGCAACTGCTACCGAGGATTTATTGGCAACCATGAATGGATATGAAATGTCAATTGAAGAAGTTGATAGGGCGTTGGATGCTATGGTGGCGATTGATATGAAAGCTGCTACAAGCGCAGGAGATTTAAGTACAGGGCTAAAATACAGTGCATCTTCTGCTCACTCTGCTGGATTATCATTTAACAAATTGATTGCAATTCTGGGTACAGTTCAGGATAAGACAATGATGAGTGCAGAAACAGTAGGTACGTTTGCTAACACGATGTTATCAAGATATCGTGATATTACAATCGGAAAGTATCTTGCTGATGATGGAGATGATATTTCAAATTATGAATCAGTGCTCAAATCTTGTGGGCTTGAATTACGAAATAGTCAAGGTGAATTTAGAACATTTGAAGATGTTCTTGGAGAAATGACTGGTAAATGGGATTCGCTGACATCTGTACAGCAGAATGCTTTAATCAAGGTTGCAGCCGGCACAAGACAACAGAACCGTTTCATTGCCCTCATGGAAGGATATAACAAAGTTCTGGAACTAACAGAAGTGGCAGCTACATCCGCTGGGACAGCAGTAGACAAGTTTAACTCATCTTATATGACAAGTCTGGAGGCTAAAGAAAACACTTTACAGGCATCATTTGAATCCATGATATATAATTCTGACCTCGAAGAAGTGTATGGGGATATTTTAAATGCTACTACAGCATTAGTGAATTTTATCAACCAGACTAATGCGCTCAAAGGAGTTATGACAGGGTTAGCAGTTAGCGGTGGAATTAAGGCTTTCCTTACCATAAAAACTGGCATTCATGATGCATATATTAATCTGAATCAATTTCAAAATGCATTGAATATGGTTAAGCAAACAAATATTTCTAGTGCTGATTTTGATAGGCTATTATTGCTGACAAACAATCTTTCTGAAAGCCAAATGCGTTTGATTATGTCAACTGATGCGTTGTCGATTACTCAAAAGGAAGATTTGCTTGTTGCCAGAGGTCTTAGTAGAGAAAAAGCAAAATTAAAGCTACAGACATATGGTGTGACACAAGCACAGACAGGTCTTACGGCAAGTACAACTTCAGCAAAAACAGCTATGCAAGGCTTCATTTCTGTTTTGAAAGCAAATCCTTTGTTCGTGATCGCAACTGCAATTTCTGCTGTTAGTATGGCTGTAAGCACATACAAAAACCACCTAGAAGAAGTACGCCAAGCAACAGCAGAATCAGCAAATGCTTATAAAGAATCAACCTCATCCATTGATGATTACATATCTCGTTACCAAGATTTACAGAAAGCACTTCAAGATGCAAAAGGCAATGAGGAACAGACCGCTTCAGTAAAACAGCAGTTATTAGACCTTCAGACAGAGCTAAACTCTAAATTCGGAGAAGAAGCAAAGGCAATCAATCTTGTAACTGGTGAATACGAGAAACAGATTGAAGCAATTCGTGCCTTAAATAAGGAAGAAGCCAACAAATTTCTGAACGTAAACCGCAAAGGCATTTCAACAGCTACTGCAAAGATGGAGAAAGAGCAAGATTATGTATTATCTGCTCCAACACTATCAGTTGATACACCTGACGGTAAAGCGTTACAGGAAATTGTTGATTCTTACACTGATGAGGGTATGCGCTTAATTTCTGACGATGCAACTGGTGCGGTACAGATTGTATTAAAAGCAGATGCGCAAACAGCATACGAAACACTTAATAATTTTGAAACAGATTTACGTAATAAAGCAAAAGATTTAGGTAACGAAAAGCTGTTTGATAGTGTATTTGAAGTATCGTCAGGTGCCTTAAATAATGCAAAGTCAGTTGTAGACAAGTACGGCGAAATCTACAATCAAGCACTAATGGCTGAATTGGTAACAGATGATGATTTATCTGCAACTTATAATGAAGCGTTAAATGCGGTAGAAGCTTACAATGAAGCATTAGTTACTGGTAAAAACGTAGAAGAAGCAAAGAAAAATCTTGATGATGTAAAAGCAAAGATTGAAGGAAATTCAGAAACTTGGGGTAAATATGCTTCTATTACAGAAGATTTATTTGCACAAGCTGGTGCAGACATTTCAAATTATGCTGATACTGTAACTGACACTATGGGCAAGGTTGAAGAATCAACCAAATTCACCAAAACCCAAATGATTGACACCATCAATTCAATGGCAGACGGCTTTGATGTTTTAGATGATATCTACGCTGACGTTTTAGACGGTGATACATTCGACTTCACAAAACTTGACACATCCAAATTCAGCGAAGCATTCAGCGAAATCACACCTGAATACGAAAAATTCATAGAAACTGTATCATCATCTCCTACTGATATTGATGCATGTCAGGGTGCATTCAATGATTTGGTTAGTGCGTTTATTGATAGTAAAGGCATCCTAAGTGGATTAACTGAAGAAAATAAAGATTTAACAATCTCTATGCTTCAGAATATGGGTGTAGCAAATGCAGAAGATATTGTAATGGCACAATTAGCCATGCAAACAGAAGCACTTTCATTACAGAAACAATTTGCTACAGAAAAAGGATATGAATTAACAGAAGCCACTTATGAAGAAATAAATGGATTTTTAGCAACTGTTCCAGCTAGTGATGAGGCTAGATTTGCATTGGCACAATTAGCGATTGCAAAAATTGACTGTAATAATGCAAGTATTGATTCTTCAAGTGATATTGAGAACTTATTGGCTATTGCTAAAACTGCTGGTTTTACTTCTGAACAGTTGTTAAAACTTGAAAGTATAAAAAGCAGATGGCAACATCAAATGGATATCGGCAATACTGGTGGTGCAGAGTTATTAGAAAGTCAATATAGAAAGACTTTATCAGAAGTTCAAAGCGATATCGCAAATTTTAATCCAGTTGTTAACGTTAAATCTAAAGTTACACCAAAATATTCTGGTGGTAAATCAACAGCCGATGCTATTGAAAAAGCAAATAAATCTGCTTCTGATTCTGCAAAAGACGCAGCCGAAAAAGCTAAGGACGAATATAATAAGTTCTATGATTTCATGGAAATCCGCAATGAACGATTAAATGATTCATTTGAATTACTTGAAAAGGGGATTGAAAATGTAGTTGGTGCGTTTGCCAAGAATAATCTTATTGATGCACAGCTTGGAAATATTGAGGAATCAATCAATAATAATACAGATGCTTTGGCAATGTATAAAAAGCAGGCTGAAAATGTACTTTCTACTATTGATAATCCAGAATTACGAGACAAAATCGTCAATGGTGCTGTTGAACTGACAGATATTCAAGGCGAAAATGCAGATGTAGTTAAATCTGCTATAGAAGCATACCAGAATTGGTCTGGGAAGATACAAGATTGTCAAATTAAACTTGCCGAGCTTCAGAAGGAGTTAGAAAACTTAGAGTTAGCCAAGTTTACAAACATAGTTGATGACTTTAATGATATATTCGATTTGCGTGAAGATGGTAAAGATTTAATTGAAAAACAAATCGATTTAATAAGAGAATCTGGAAATTTTGTCGGAAAATCATATTATCAAACATTAATTGAACAGTCAGGAAAACAGCTTGTTCTATTAGAAGAAGAAAAAGCAAAACTTGTAAAACAGATAAATGAATCACTTTCATCTGGAAGGGTACAAGTCGGAAGTGAAGCATGGGTTTCCATGTTAGACCACATCCAAGAAGTCGAAGAATCTATACTCGATGTTAAAACAAATATTGAGGAATTAGATACAGAATTGCTTAATCTGCATTATGAAGTTTTTGAGAAAGTTCAAGAAAATTTCGATAATATCGGTTCAGAATTAGATAATCTTGCTGATTTATTCGATGATGAGTTAGAAATCAAAGTTTCAGATGGTAATGGTAATTGGACTGATGAAGCATTGGGACAATTAGGTTTACTTGCCCAAAACCTAGAACTTTCCAAGTATCGTGTAACTGAGTATGGAAAAGAGATTGAAAAACTTAGCCAAGATTACTTAGATGGAAAGTATACATTACTCGAATATCAGCAAAAGTTAGCTGAACTCTCACAAGAGCAATGGAATTGCGTTGAAAGCGTTGAATCTTTAGAAGATGCAATCATCGACCTTAATCAGACACGAATTGATGAAGAGATTGAAACTATCGAAGATGAAATTGATGCATATGAAAAACTCATCGATTCCAAACTTAAAGCTTTAGATGCCGAAAAAGATTTACACGATTACAGAAAATCAATTGCAGAACAGTCTAAATCTATTAGTGATTTAGAAAAGCAACGAGCTGCTTTAGAAAACGATAATTCGCAAGTAGCAACAGCAAAAAAGAAACTTCTCGATGCTCAAATAGCTGATGAAAAATCAAAACTTGAGGAGATGGAATATAAACATTCCATAGAAGAATTCCAAAAATCCCTAGAACAGCAACTCCAAGACTATACAGATGCTCGTAATGCTGAAATCGAAGCACTTAGGTTATCTCTTGAAAATCGTGAACTTCTCATCTCACAGTCATTTGAAAACGTAAAAGCAAATGCTTCAACAGTTGGTGAACAGATTGCTTTAATCGCACAGGAACACGGTATCGTTGCATCTAACGCAATCATCTCTCCTTGGACACAGGGCGAAAATGCGATTGCAAGTTATGGTGAAGTTTTATCTGTGCAGTCAAGTGCATTTATTGGAAACATTATGGGTGTTGAAAATGAAGTGTATAACTTACAGAACGAAGCAAACGTTGCATCAGTTGCGTTATCAAATATGTTTGCAACAAGAGCAGATAATCTTGTAGGTCAGTTACAAGCATCATGGTATGCAGAAGATAATCTGAATTATGCTACTGGTATTTTGCAACAGAGTTTGGTTAATACATTAGAACGTGGTTATAACATTGGCGGTATTACAAGTGCGTTAGGTGGAATACAATCTGGATTGAATGGTGTTGCTGATGCTGCTAATAGAGCTACGAAAGCATTACAGGAAATGATGCAACAACAAGATGACGCTAATAATACAACAGTACAAACATTTATAAGCCATAGAAATGCCCCAAGTACTGGTATGGCGAATAATAAACACGTAATGGCTGCATTTGCCAAAGGCGGTATTATTAAGAAAGACAATAACCCATTAACTCCTATTGCAAAATCTCTTGGTGAAGACACGGTTATTGTCGGCAAAGAAGGAGAACGTGTTTTAACCCAAAAACAGAATGATTTATTTGAGACAATGGTTAAGAATTTGGAGAAAAACGGAAATAATTTCCAATGGAACATCCCTAATCTTGTTGTGCCAAATAATATTCCGTTGCTTGAAAAAGTGAACAGACCAAATGTGACCATTAATTATGATAGTATGTTACATGTGGATAATTTCACTGATGCACCGCATTTGATTGGAGCGATTAAGAAAACCTCTAAAGAAGTAACTGAAGGTGTGCTTAAAGACATAGACCGAAGATATAAATATTATCATAGGTAAGAATAATTATGGAGAGTGGTGAAAACTGCTCTCCTGTAACCACATGAAACGGTATGTGGATAAGAAAATAGATGAGTTACGGTCAGAGTTGTAAGGATAAAATTGCCATTGATGAAGTTTTGAAATGTTAAAATTTTCGTAGCACACTTTCCCCAACAGTATTTTGTCGAAATTGCAAACAGATGTTCATGGATAGTATTCTGTTGATTGTTGGTATATAATAATAAATTATAGACTAATGATTGGAGAAAGAACGTATGACGAATGAATCTTCCACTAAGGGAACTTTTTCAAAAGACAATGTTGTTGTTGAAATTTCATCAAAACAAAATCAAACACATACTACTAATATAGTAATTCCTGAAAGACCAAAAGAAACAAAAAAATAAAGGGGTGATTATTATAAGTTGGGTTACTGAACTAATAAATAATATTCCACAAATCATTTCATATATCGCATACGGATATGTTTATTTATGCGCATACTATTGGATTTCTTTTAAAGATAATAAGGATTTCGATAACTTATTAATAAAAAGCGTAGCGGTAAGTTTTATACTCATAAATATTTATGATGTTTTTGTCGAAAAATGTAAAATTGTTTTTCTTGGGGACTATGTTAAAGTTATTGTATATTTATCAATATCTGCAATATTAGGATTTGTAGTTGGCAAAATTATTTCACACAGGTGGTTTAATCTTATATTGCATAAATTACATATAGGAAGAACAACCAATGAAAATATATGGGATGATGTAATCAAACCTTATACTTGGGTTCGTGTATTTATGAAGGATGGAAGTTCTTATATGGGTCAATATAGATACGGAGAGCCATTTCAAAGAGAACCAATTATTGCATTAACGACTTGGGTAAAGTATGATTCTGATGGTGATAAGGTTATTGATAATTCCCAGAATCCAAATGAAATAATACTAATTAATACAAAAGATTTTGAAAAGATAGAACTTGTGTATCAATATCCACAAAAGAATGAAACAATATTTACAAAAATTTGGGAATTCATAAAAAATATTTTTGGAAAGTAAAAGGACGGTGTTACCGTCCTTTTGTATTATAAAGAATTGAATATTGGTACTGATTGTTATGGTGTTATCCGTGGTGGTAGCACCTTTTTTGATGGAAAATGAATAGGACAAATTAAAAAAATAATAAATTAATAAAAAATAGACGAGGATAAAATTTGGAAAAAGGTAAAACAGCAAAAATCAAAGTAAATGTAGTTTATGGGGATAAAAAATTGGTGGATTGCATGAAAAATGTAATCACAAAACACAGAAATAATTAATTTGAATAGAAAAAATAGCCTGTGTAATGTATACTCATAAAGAGCGTACATTACATAAGGATAATATATAAACGATTGGAGAAGTTATATGCAGAATAATCGTGCAGTATTATACCTTAGATTAAGTAAAGAGGACGTAGATAAAATAAACAAAGGAGATGACAGTGCCAGCATCCAAAATCAGAGACTGTTGCTGATGGATTATGCACTGGAGAAAGATTTTAGAGTTGTAGGTGTTTACTCTGATGATGATGAAAGTGGATTATATGATGATAGACCTGATTTTGAAAGAATGATGAAATCTGCTAAATTAGGCGAATTTGATGTAATCATTGCAAAGACCCAAGCCAGACTATCAAGAAACATGGAACATATCGAAAAATATCTTCACCATGATTTGCCTAATATGGGAATCAGATTCATTGGGGTTGTAGATGGTGTTGATACTGATAATGCCGGAAATAAAAAGAGCAGACAGATTAATGGATTGGTTAATGAGTGGTATTGTGAAGATTTGTCTGCAAACATCCGTAGTGCTTTTAAAGTAAAAATGAAAGCAGGGCAGTTCTTAGGTTCGTCATGTTGCTATGGCTATAAAAAAGACCCATTAGATCATAACCATTTGGTGATAGATGAATATGCTGCGGATGTGGTTAGAAGAATTTTTGATTTATACATTCAAGGACACGGAAAAGGTAAAATCGGGTCAATCTTATCATCTGAAGGAATTCTGATTCCTACTCATTACAAGAGAGAAGTGCTAGGAATCAACTTCAAAAATGGTAAAGAGATTGAAACAACGCAGAATTGGTCATATCAAACCATCCATCAGATTCTTAATAACGAAACTTATATTGGAAATCTCATCCAGAATAAAGCAAATAAGCTGTCATACAAAGACCGTAAATGTAAGAAACTTCCAAAAGAAAAATGGATAAAAGTAGAAAATACCCATGAACCTATTATAGATAAGGAAACTTTTGAACTTGTGCAGAAGTTACAGCAGACAAGAACCAAAAGTGTTGATGGCATAGAGTCTAATGGTATCTTTTCAGGTTTACTTTTCTGTGCGGATTGTAAGCATGCAATGTCAAGAAAGTATGCCAGACGAGGAGAAAAAGGATTCATAGGTTATATTTGCAAGACATATAAAGTTCACGGCAAACAATTCTGTGAAAGTCACAGTATAGACAAAGATGAATTGGAAGAAGCTGTGTTAATGTCTATTAAAGATGAAGCAAGAAAGATTCTTAGAGATGAAGATATTGACGAATTAAGAAATATACAGTCAGTAACTGCTAGGAAAAATTCTACAGAAACCCAGAAAAGTGTTATTCAAAACAGGATAAAAAAGGTCGAGGGATTCAAAAAATCTACCTATAATAATTTGATGGAAGGACTTCTTACAAAGAACGAATATATTCAATATGTAGCTGACTACGAAAATGAGTTGGCAGAATTGCAAAAGCAGATTGAATATCTTGATGAACAGACTGCTACCCATGAACAGTTAGAAGCACAGTATGATGAGTGGGTAGAAGCATTTAAAAATTACATAAATATTTCAGTACTAACAAGAGATGTGGTAATTGAACTGATTAACAGAATTGAAATTAATAAGGATGGTTCAATCAATATCTACTATAAATTTGAGAATCCATACGAAAATTGTTAGTGTGTCTACTATTATTAAACGATGCCTGTGTGGCCATGGCAGAATTTGTTTCCGGCAGTGAAGAAGCTTTT
>CALBXN010000108.1 GCA_937890485.1 uncultured Treponema sp. | reverse complement strand
ATAAAAATCGTTGAACCAGCCCAAATGAAATTTCATCCGATCGCCAAAACAAGCTAGTCGTTCTTTTGCTCGAGCCTGAATATTCTGGTCTGCGTCCAAACCGATTATTTGCAAATTTTCAAACCGATTTAAAAAAGCATAAGAATGGCCACCTTCTCCCAAGGTAGAATCCACCATAAAAGCATTATCAGAAAAAGTCTCATTTTCTGGTGATAACCATTTTAGAGTCTCTTGTAATAACACTGGTGTGTGGACAATTTCCATCCTTATTTAATTCCTCCCTTAAAAAATTCTTCGCCATCAAAGACGAAACTATATCATTAAATCAAAAACAAATATTTCCTAGTTCTTCAGTAGCTTCCCTAAAAGAAAGATCTGTTTGTTCCAAATATGCTTCATATTTTTGAGCATCCCAAAGTTCAATGTACTTATTGATACCCAAAATAACACAATCTTTTGTAAGAGAGGCATAATCTCTCAAACTTTGTGGAATAGAAATTCGACCAGTTTTATCAAATTCAACTGGTTGAGCAGGAGCAATCAAGCGTCTCAAAACAAGACGAGAATTAGGATTAAAAGGTGATGCAGATTCCATTAACTTTGAAGAAAATTCCTTCCATTCTGACATGGTAAAAAGCCACAAACAACCATCAGGCGATTGCGTTACCATAAGAGAATTCTCTGTTAATTCTGCTCGCATACGAGAAGGAAAAGGAATTCGCCCTTTTTCATCCATCTTGTTACGATATTCACCAGTTAGTAATTCCATACCACCAATTCCCACATTCTCCCACTTATTCCCACTTAATTACATTTTATCCGATATATAAGTAAAGTCAATTGTTAAAATAAAAAAAAATAGAGATTTTTGAGAAGTTATTTACTTTTTTCCGTAACACTTGTATAGTTAATATAGGATGATAAACACATACAACGAAACTAGTTTACACAAAGAGCTAAAAGAGAACTTTGCAACAAAATATCAAGGCAAAACTGAAATAGAAGTTGAAAATTTTATATGTGATATTGTTTGCCAAGATAAAAATTCGACGATTATAGAAATTCAAACAGCAAACCTTTCTAAACTTACATCAAAAATTGAAAAACTAACAAAAAATCACAAGGTAAATCTTGTATATCCTCTTGCAATTACAACATACATTCAACGACAAAACGAAAACGGAAAAATTTTATCAAAAAGAAAAAGTCCTAAAAAGAAAAACATTTATTCGATTTTTGGAGAACTATTTTCTTTGTACCAATTTTTTGATAATCCTAATTTTTCACTAACAGTACTTCCAATCGAACAATGTGTTGTAAAAACTGTTTATCCCGAACCGATACAAACTCCCAATAAAAAGAGACGATTTAAAAGAGACTGGTTAATTACAGATAAAATTTTATTAAAACATGAAAATGAAATTATTTTTAACTCAAAAGATGATTTAAAAAGTCTTTTACCAAAAGAAATTCCAGAAATTTTTTCCAGCAAAGATTTAGCAAAAACTGAAGTAAAAAAAGAAGCAAATAAAATGATTTGGGTTCTAAAAAAAGCAAAAATAATAGAACAATGTGACAAAAAAGGAAATTTAATTTTATATAAAAAAAACCTCTTGAATTAACATTTGTCAACTCAAGAGGTCCTTCAAGGATAAAATATCTAACTCTTACCAGTTATCATCCATATCATCTTCATCACGATTTTGCATTGCATAAAGATCTGTTATAGCACGCATATCATCGAAATAAACATAATATGTACCTTTTGCTAACATTGGTTCACAGTCAATTCTAAAACCAAGTATTTTAACTCCAGGTTTATCCCCATGATAAGCACTTGTTTGTACAATACCATGAACTCCATCTGGTGATGGAGGAATAGCAACTGTTAACTTTTTCCAACCAGTAAAATCAAGTGTACCAACATACAACTCAAAATTTGATCCGAAATAATCTTGCAAAAGAAGAGTTATTTTATGAGGTTGATTACGACCTACAGCCCAGAAAGAAACTGTTTTTGTAACACCTTCAATAGCAAGTGGTCTTGCTGATGTTACAAAGAAAGAATTAACACCTCGTCTAAAAAACTCAACTTTAACACCGAGTACTTTTTCATCAACTAATTGTTGATTTTCAGCATCATCAAGAGGTTCTTTTGCAGCAGGAGCTCCATCAAAAAGACGGGCAGAAATAATTCCACAGTCTGGAGAGATTTTTGCTTTCCAAGCACCTTCTCTTTCAAACATATCTACAGAAACTTCTTTTAAAGCTTGTCTTGCAGAATCAGCACCAATAATTGTTGGGTCTGGATCTGCTAAACTTGAATTACCTTGAGCAAATGCACATGTAATTACAAAAAGCACTAGAAGAATAGATAAAAACTTCTTCATTATTCGCCTCCGTTTACAGCATCAAAATCAATATCTCTTAAATCAAATCCATCATAGATATTATCAAGAGTATGTGTTGTGTATTTAAACTGATCAAAATAAATAGCAAAATCGTCAACATATTCAGCTGGATCAGTTCTTACTCTAAAACCTACAAATGTAAGATTTTTTGGACCAGAACGTAATCTAGATTGTTGAACCATGTGCTTTGGAATATTAACAACAAGATTTTTCCAACCATTATAATTTAATGTACCAGCTTTCATTGTATGAACACGACCATCTGCATCTCTAAGCATAACTTCGAGAGCATAAAGATAGTTTGCACCCCATGCCCAGAAATCTAATTGTGTTACTAAACCTTGAAGAGGAATTTCATAACTTGTTAATTCTCCATCATCACCTGTTGTTGCAGGATAAATTTCAAACCAGTTATCACCTTTTCTATCAAAAGCAACATTTACACCAAAAACCATTGCTTCTGGATCATCTGCAGTTCTAAGAGGTCTTAATGAATTAGGAATCCCTGGAACATATCCAGATTTAGGAAATCCATCTGCAATAAACCTACTAGAATGAACAGTCCATGTCCAATCTTTACCATCTGCGGTGTCAAAGTCGTCAATTACAATTGTCTCTACGCTTTTTGTGCTAGGCTGTGCTACTACAGGCAAACAGAAAAGCATAAATAGAACTAAAGACATACAGACCAAAACGCCTCGTTTCATCAATTTACTCCTTGAAACTTTGTTATAACATGGAAGTACAAACAGCACTTCCCTAACTACATCCTTATAAAAAAAATATAGTTATACTATATATCGGTTAAATTATATTTGTTCAGTATAGTTTTGTCAAACTCTTTTAATAAAATTTATTTATTTCTATTGATTATTTTCATATTAGTGCATAAAATTAGAACATATCTATTTTTTTTGTAGGAGTAAATATGACAAGTTACAAAGAACTTGGCCTTGTAAACACAAAAGAAATGTTTGAAAAGGCTATTAAAGGCGGATATGCAATTCCTGCTTACAACTTTAACAACATGGAACAAATGCAAGCAATTATCCAAGCTTGTGTTGAAACAAAATCACCTGTAATCTTACAGGTTTCATCTGGTGCTAGAAAATATGCAAACCAAACTCTTCTTCGCTACATGGCACAAGGTGCTGTTGAATATGCAAAAGAACTTGGTTGCGAAAAACCACAAATCGTTCTTCACTTAGACCACGGTGATTCTTTTGAACTTTGTAAATCATGTATCGATATGGGATTCTCTTCAGTTATGATTGACGGTTCAGGTCTTCCATACGATGAAAACGTAGCTTTAACAAAAAAAGTTTGTG
>CALBXN010000107.1 GCA_937890485.1 uncultured Treponema sp. | reverse complement strand
ATAATTTAACTGAATCATGGATAAAATTTGCTGATGCAAAAGCAAAAAATCTTCCTTATGGAGAGCAACGAAAACTAGAAATTGTTAGAGCTCTAGCAGCTAATCCTACTTTGTTGCTTTTGGATGAACCTGCTGCAGGTATGAATCCACAGGAAACAGATGAACTTATGAAATTGATTGCATTTATCAGAAAAGAGTTTAATCTAACAGTTCTTCTTATTGAACATGATATGCATCTTGTTATGGGAATTTGTGAAAGATTGATAGTTTTGGATTATGGAAGAATTATTGCATCAGGAAATCCAGAAGAAATAAGAAAAAATCCTACTGTAATCAAAGCTTATCTTGGCTCAGATGCAGAAATTGGCGAATAGGATACGGAGGAAAATATGCTTAAGGTAACAGATTTAACAGTACATTATGGTGCAATTCAAGCTTTAAGAGGAATTTCTTTTGATGTAAACGAAGGTGAAGTTATTACTCTTATAGGTTCAAATGGTGCGGGAAAAACAACAACATTGCATTCTGTTTCAAATATCATAAAAAAAACATCAGGAAAGGTTGAATTTCTTGGAAACGATATAACAAATGTTTCTGCAGATAACATCGTAAAGACAGGATTAATTCAAGTTCCAGAAGGAAGACGAGTTTTTGCAAATATGAGTGTAAAAGAAAATCTTGAAATGGGTGCTTATACTCGTAAAGACAAAGCTGGAATTAAAACTGACATGGAAAAAGTTTACGAACTTTTCCCTCGTTTAAAAGAGAGAATTAAGCAACTTTCTGGTACGCTTTCTGGAGGTGAACAACAAATGTTAGCAATGGGGAGAGCATTAATGTCTAATCCAAAATTGCTTTTGTTGGACGAACCTTCTATGGGATTGGCTCCAATTCTTGTGGATGAAATTTTTTCAATCATACAAGAAATTAATAAAACAGGAACAACAATTTTGTTAGTTGAGCAAAATGCTTATAAAGCACTTTCCATTGCAGACCGTGCATATATTTTAGAAACCGGTACAATAATTAAAAGCGGAAAGGCAAGCGACTTGATAAACGACGATACTGTAAAATCAGCATACCTAGGAGGATAGTCAGAAAAGAGTAGTATAGTTTATACAACTCTTTTCTGAAAAAAGTTTACTTTGTAAACTTCATTATTAACTGCTGTTTCTCATTACATTATGAAACAGCAAAAAACAACAATTCGAAAACTGAAGTTTTCTCGTTATTGTTTTTAGGAGGATAATATGATAATTGCTAGTGTTATGACAAGAAATCCACTTTATGTGCGTCCTGAAATGACTGTAACAGAAGTGCGAGAATTAATGGATAAGGAAAAGATAGGAAAACTTCCTGTACTTGATAAACATGATAATTTGGTAGGAATCATTACTAAAAAAGATTTAGTAAAAGCAGGTCCTTCTGCTGCAACTACTTTGGATATGTATGAAATTAGTTACTTGCTTTCAAAAATTAAGGTTGAAAAAGTAATGGAAAAAAATGTAGTTTCAGTTCAAGAAACAGAAGTTGTAGAAGAAGCTGCAAGAATTATGGCAGATAAAGGTGTTGGATGTTTGCCTGTAATGAAAGATAATCTTCTTGTAGGTATCATTACAGAGAGTGATTTATTTAGAGTTTTTGTTGATATGTTTGGAACTCGTCATCAAGGTGTTCGTATCACTTTCTCTTTGGATGAAAAACCTGGTCAACTTGCTCGTGTTTCAAGTGAGTTTGCAGAAATTGGTGGAAATATCGTTTCTTTGGTAACTTTTGACGGAGACAATATGTCAAAAAGACGCTGTACTTGCAAAGTTTGTGGAATTTCAGCAGATCAAGTAAAAGAAATTTTTAGCAAATTGCAAATAGATATTGAAGATATTCGATAAACGAGTTGTATTTTATATAAAATGAAAGACACCATACGAGTCCTGCTTGATGATTATTTAAGAAAAACTCTTGTATCTTTTACAGAATCGGATGTTAGTAAATATCTTTTGAAGAAGAAACATCCTTGTTCAGCTGACAAAATACTTGAGTTTTTAAGAAATAGTCCGAATGTATATGTTGATGTAGATGGTAATTTTTGTTCTAGAGCAGGACTTTTTACTTCAAAATATTTTTCTTTCGTTCCAACTAAAGCTGAAATTGAAAATGGCTATCTTATTTTGGGTCATAGAGGTATGCCTTTTGTGGATCCAGAATTTTTGCCAAATGAACTGCATGTGTTTTTTTGTGGCGATTTAATTCAGAAAAAAGTTATTGAGGTAAACACCTCTGATATTTTACCTCTCTATAGCTTTTATGGAGAGGAATATATTCCTCAAATTATTGCACAAGATACTGCGAATCCCTTACTAGATTTAAGTCAAACAGATTATATGTTGCCTTCAAAGGTTAATTTAACAGTTCTTGATTTTGAAGAGTTTTATAAAGAATCAAATTTTAAATTAGGTGATAGAATTATTGCTCTTGTTTCAGACTGGGACAAGGGTTTTATAAATGTTGCTCCATTTTGTAAACGAGGAAAAACTCCTTTTGAACAAAGTTCTGTTGATAATAAACGGGAGCGTTGGGAAGAAGAATTTGAAAAATTACTTTCTGCTACGCTGGAGGCTTTTGGTCCTTGTGCTAGTATTGAGGAACAACTTGTTTTTGCCTATATCACAGATATTGAACGATTTTGTGTTCCATATTGTTCTTCTGTTCAAGAAGTTATTGAAAAATCTAAGAAATTTGAATTTACATCTTAT
>CALBXN010000106.1 GCA_937890485.1 uncultured Treponema sp. | reverse complement strand
TCTACACCGACTTTTGTATTAGTCAGGATTTCTACGCCCATCTGCTGGATAGTAGCGATTTCCATATCCAGAACTTCTTTTGGAAGTCTGTATTCAGGGATACCATATCTCAGCATACCGCCCAGTTTTGGCATGGCGTCAAAGATGGTTACATCATGCCCCATCTGTCTTAAGAAGTAAGCAGAGGACAGACCCATAGGACCACCACCGATGATTGCAGTTTTATCATTGTCGCTCAGCTCATTACGAGAACTCTTAATTTGCTCTAACACTGCTTCATATGCATTCTCTGCACATTCGAGCTTTACACAGCGAATATTTACAGGCTCTTCATAGAAGTTTCTTGTACATTTACTCATGCAGAAATGACTACAAATTGTACCTGTCATAAAAGGTAGTGGGTTTTTATCTAAAATTACATTTAAAGATACATTAAGAGATATTAATTATACATATAATGCATATGGACAAAGAGTATCATCAAATACTATTATTGCTCCTAATGTAAGAAAAACAGTAAATTATATTTATAGTGGAGAAAAAATCTTACAAGAAAAAACTCATGTAAGATATATTGATCAAGATCCTGATGCCATAAAACCAAGTATTAGTGAATCAGATGATATTATTACATATATTTATGATGAGTCATCACTTATTGGATTTAAATATAAAATGTAGTAGACAAGATACAATGTATATGAATAAGGAAATGGTAGATAATACCTATATTTTAGATTATACAACAAAAGATACGTATATGATTGATTTAGTGGATATTGTTTATATAAATAGATACTCATCTGAACATGATAGTTATTTTGATTATAAATTAACCTTCAGCATTCCGTTTGATTCAAATACAGAAATAGAACTTAATAATTTTTATTTAGTTATTAATTATTTAAATGATGAGGGAAAATTATATTTTGTTATGAGAAAAATACCTGTTAAAAAGTAATATTATTTCTAAATCAATTGCTTCAAATGGAGGAAATGCTACATACAGAGGAACTGTTAAGATTGCTAAAAATGCAAAGAATTCTGTTAGTAACGTTAAATGCGATACAATTATTCTTGATGAAAAATCTAAAAGTGGATTAAAAAAAGATTCAAAAGTAAATAGTATTTTTAAAAAATATGGTTTGATAGTTCCAGAGTGGATTATTGATGGATTTATTTATGATTTCTTATTTTCAAAAAGTGAAGACTTAGGTAGTATTATAGAAAAAATTGTTCCAGATTTAATTGCACTAGAAAAAACTGAATATAATGCTATTCTGTTGCATTTAGAAAAAAAATTTGCTATTATTCGGAAGAGTTATAATTGGTTTGCTGATTATCAAGTTTCACACTATAGAAATGAAGCATTAAAGTTGTATTCTAAACTTGTAAGTGTATTTTACGAAATTGAATATCATAAAATTGAAATAAGTGAACTTGATCAACAACATTTGGTTATTTTAACTCAACTTTCAGGACATATTTCTAGTATGATTTATTCTTTTTTACAAGATGACGGCTTGATAGAAAAGGATTTATCTACTTTAGAGGCAACTCTTGAAGGTATGAATTTTAATTTTGAAGAAAGTGCAAAAGTCATTAGAGATAATATTTATGCACATCAAAAACGAACATTGAATCTTTCTTCATATATGGATGATAAAAAATGAATGATGAAATAAATATAATCGATTTGATTCAAAAAGGAGCTGTTCTTTTTGAAGTTGAGGGAAGTTCTCCTAAAGAAGTATATAAAAATGTTGTTGATAAAATTGAATATCCAAAGGGACTAACTCCCGAAAATTTGTATACAGAATTATGTCAGCGTGAGGATTTGATGAGTACAGCAGTGGGGAATGGAATTGCACTTCCTCATTCACGCTATCCTATTTTGAAAAATAGTGATGACCAGCGTATTATTGTTTGTTACTTAAAAGAAACTCTACAGATGAATGCTCCTGACGGTCGGCTTGTTGGAGTGATGTTTATTTTGCTCACAAGTAGTCCTCAGTTTCATTTGAAAGTACTTTCCCAGTTGGCTTTTTTGTTTCAAAACAAGGATTTTAGACAAACTTTGGATAAAAAACCAAACGAAGCAGAACTTATTGAGGCAATAAAAAAAGTTCTTTAAGTCTGCAAAAAATGAGGAACAATATGAATGTAAAAGGACTTAATGCCGCCGCATTGTCAATTAGAAGTTTGTCAATGGACGCCATTCAGAAAGCGAAGTCAGGACATCCTGGGATGCCGCTGGGCTGCGCTGAACTTTCTGCAATGATTTATGGTGAAATTTTAAACCATAATCCACAAAATCCATCATGGATAAATCGAGATAGATTTGTTCTTTCTGGTGGACATGGCTCAATGTTATTGTATTCCGCATTGCATCTAAGTGGATACGATGTTTCGCTAGATGATATTAAGAATTTTAGACAACTTGGTTCAAAGTGTCCTGGGCATCCAGAATACGGAATTACTCCTGGTGTTGATGCTACAACAGGTCCTTTAGGGCAAGGTATTGGAATGGCTGTTGGTATGGCAATGGCAGAAACAATGCTTGCTGAAAAATTCAATACAAAAAATCATAAAATTATCGACCATTATACTTATGTTCTTTTAGGTGAAGGCTGTTTGATGGAAGGTGTTTCTTCTGAAGCATCTAGTTTGGCAGGACACTTAAAACTTGGAAAACTAATTGTTTTTTATGATGAAAATCGTATCAGTATTGATGGTTCTACAGATATAACATTTACAGAAAATATTGCACAAAGATACGAATCTTACGGATGGCAAGTTTTACAAGGTTCAATGTATGATTATCAACAAATTGAATCTCTTGTGGAAGAAGCCAAAAAAGATGATAGACCTTCTCTTATCATGTTAAAATCTGAAATTGGAAAAGGTGCTCCAACAGTTGTAGGAAAATCTGCTGCCCATGGTGCTCCATTGGGTGAAGAAGGTGTAAAAGCAGCAAAAGAATTTTTAGGTCTTCCTGTGGATAAGGATTTTTATGTTCTTCCTGAAGCTTACGAATATTTTGCTTCTAAAAAAGATGAAATTGCAAAAAAATATGATGCATGGCAAAAGGATTTTGACGCTTGGGCTTCTGAAGAAAAAGAATTAAAAGCTCTTTGGGATATAATGATGTCAGGAAATCCTTTAGATGTGAATGAAACTTTCCCTGAATACACAACAGAAGATAAACTTGCAACTCGTGCTGCAAGTGGTGCAATGTTACAAGTTTTAGAAAAAATGTACCCAGGATTAGTTGGTGGCTCTGCGGACTTGGAAGGACCAAACTCTTGCAAAATTAAATCTAGTACATATTATGCACCAGATAATAGAGGTGGAAGAAATATTCACTTTGGTATTAGAGAATTTGCAATGACAGCAATTTCAAACGGTATGAGTTTACACGGAGGATTAAAACCTTTCTGTGCAACTTTCTTAGTATTTGCTGATTATATGAAACCTGCAATAAGATTATCATCTTTGATGAAGTTGCCAATGATTTATATTTTTACTCACGATTCAATTTATGTTGGAGAAGACGGTCCAACTCATCAACCTATTGAAACAATAACTTCACTAAGAACAATTCCTGGTGTTCAAGTTTTACGCCCTGGGGATGCTCAAGAAACTGAACTTGCTTGGCTTATGGCAAGTGAAAGCAAAGATCACCCAGTTTGTATTATGTTAACTCGCCAAAATTTACCTGTTTACGAAAAGGCCGATCCAGATTGGAAAAACACAATTCGTTGTGGTGCTTATGTTGCATATAACTGTGAAGGAGAATCTGATATTACTGTTCTTGCAACTGGTTCAGAAGTTTCTCTTGCTATTGAAGCTGCAAAGTTAGCAAAAGAAAAAGGAAAAAATGTTCGAGTAGTTTCTGTTCTTGATAGAGAACTTTTTGCAAATCAACCAGTTCAAATTAAAGAAACTTTGATTGGACAAGCAAAACGAGTTGTAACTTTGGAAGCAGGAATTAAAACAGGTTGGGAACAATTTGTAAAATCTAACGAAGATATTATTTCTATCGATACTTTTGGAACATCTGCTCCATTTGCAAAAGTTGCTGAATTTTTTGGATTTACTCCAGAAAAAGTAGCCGAAAAACTTTGTAAATAAAGATTTGTAAAATAATTAAATACTAAAAAAAAAGACTTTGTAAATTAATTTTTACAAAGTCTTTTTTTTGGGTTTTATTAAAAGTTTACTTTTCTTTTTGTTTTTTAGTTATAAAATATCTAGCAAGAATTATTCCAATTCCTGCAAGTATCATTAAGGAACATAGAATTTGTCCCATAGAGATATTGAGTAAAGAATCGTTAATGTAAGTTGAAGCGTCTGTAACAGAAATTATGTAGCCCAAATCTGCATCAGGTTCTCTAAAATATTCGATGATGAATCTAAAAGTTCCGTAACCGATTAAGAACATTCCTGATAAAAATCCGTCAAAAGGTTTTTTCTTGCG
>CALBXN010000105.1 GCA_937890485.1 uncultured Treponema sp. | reverse complement strand
GCAATGGTTTTCCAAAGTTAGGCATTATATCCTACAATGACCGTTTATGATAATATTGCTTTTGGAATTAAAGCAAGAAAACTAGATAAAAAAGAAATTGATAAACGAGTAAGAAATGCGGCAGAAATGTTAGGCTTAACACAATATTTAAATAGAAAACCTTTAACTTTATCTGGTGGACAAAGACAAAGAATTTCTATTGCAAGAGCCTTATTGATGGAACCAGAAATATTAATTTGTGATGAAGTTGTTTCAGCTCTTGATGTTTCTGTTCAGGGACAGATTTTAAATTTGTTACAAGATATTAGAAGTAAAAGAAATTTGTCTATGATTTTTATAGCGCATGATTTAAAAGTGGCTTGTTATTTTTGCGATAGAATTGGAGTTATGTATAAAGGTCAATTAATGGAAGAGGCTACTGCAAAAGATTTATATGAAAAAGCTTTACATCCTTATACACAACTTTTATTTTCAAGTGTGCCTGGTGAAAATAAAAAAACATTTTCTGATGACGAAAATAAATCTAATAGATTTTTGAAAACAGAAATTGATAATCAAATTTTTTCAGGCTGTCCTTTTGCTCCTCGTTGTAAAAAAGCAACTAAAAAATGTTTTATAGAATCCCCAGAGTATAAAATTATTTCTGAGAATCATAAAGTAAGATGTCATAATTTTTAATTATGAAAATAATATTTTTTGACAACGGTTTTTTCATACATTAAATTTTGTATTGTGAGAAAAAACCATGTATCAGTTTTTGAAATTTTTTTTGATATTTTTTATTTAAGTGTAATTTTTTCTTTATCAATAAATTTGCTTTTAAAGGATGGGTTTGGAGCTTCTTCTTCGAGAATTTATCATCTTGCAGGTTTTATGAGTTTGATTCTTTTTTTTGGGGATAGTTTTCATTTATTCCCCAGAATATTAAATTTTTTTAAGAGAGAAAATTTATCAATTATTGATACCATAGGTATCGGTAAACAACTTGCTTCAATTACCATTACATTTTTTTATGTAATTTTATGGCATCTAGGAAACATAATTTTTAACACAAAAATTTCTTTTGGATTTTCATTTTTAATTTATCTTTTAGCTTTAATCAGAATTATTTTATGTCTTGTTCCTCAAAATGAAAATAAATTATGGTTTATCTACAGAAATATTCCATTTTTGTTTTTGGTTTTAGTTGTTGGAATTTTATTTTTTGTTTATAGAAATAAAAATTTTTCTTTAACTTATGGTTGGTTTGCAATTTTTATAAGTTTAATAGTTTATTCTGTATTTATTTTTAGAAGAAAAAATAAATCTATTACAATTTTTATAATATTAAAATCAATTTCATATATTTGGTTGATTTCAATGTTTGTAAATTTATAATTCTTCTACCTCAAAAACATCTTGAGTAATTTACCGTTGATTTTTCTGTTGTAAGGTTGGTAGCGCATTGGTAAATCCATCCAAGTTTTTTTGTCTACGATGCTTTTTGTATGGCTAAAGGCATCAAATCCCGTTTTACCGTGGTAACTTCCCATTCCGCTTTCGCCAACTCCACCAAATCCCATTTCGCTTGTGGCAAGATGAATGATTGTGTCGTTGATACAGCCTCCGCCGTAAGAAACTTTTTCTGTAATTGCTTTGATGTTATTTTTGTTTTGGCTAAAAATGTAAAGGGCAAGTGGTTTTTGTTTTTTCTGTAAAGTTGAAATCACTTCATCAAGATTTTCAAAAGTGATGATTGGCATAATTGGACCAAAAATTTCTTCTTGCATTACTTCATCGTCCCAAGTTACATTGTCTAAAACTGTTGGTTCAATTTGCTGACTTTGAGAATTTGACTTTCCTCCGTAAACAATTTTTTCGGGATTGATAAGAGATAAAATTCTTTCAAAGTGCTTTTGATTTATGATTTTTCCGTAATCAGAATTTTCTACTGGATTTTTTCCGTACTGATTTTCAATTTGTTTTTTTACTTCATTTACAAATTCTTCTTTTACATTTTTGTGGCAAAGAATATAATCTGGTGCAACACAAGTTTGTCCGCAGTTTAAATATTTTCCAAATACAATTCGTTTTGCAGCAAGAGGAATTTTTGCACTTTCATCCACGATACAAGGACTTTTTCCTCCAAGTTCCAAAATTGCAGGAGTTAAGTTTTCTGCTGTGTGGCGTAAAACTTCTTTTCCTACAGACTGACTTCCTGTAAAAAATACAAAGTCGAATTTTTGTTCAAGAAGGGCAGAATTTTCGCTTCTGCCGCCTGTTACAACTGCAACGAATTTTTTTTCAAAACATTCTGATAAAATCTTTTCTATAATTTTGCTGGTTGCTGGTGAGTATGCACTTGGTTTTATTATGACTGTGTTTCCTGCTGCAATTGCATTTGCTAAAGGTTCAATGGAAAGTAAAAATGGATAATTCCATGGGCTCATAATTAGAGTATTTCCATAAGGACAAGGTTTTTTGTAGGAACGAGAAGCAAATTGGGCAAGGGGAGTTACAACTGTTTTTTCTTTTGCAAATTTTTTTACATTTTTTATCATGTAAGAAATTTCTGTAAGAGAAAGTCCAACTTCGCACATAAATCCTTCAAAATCGCTTTTACCTAAATCTGAAGTTAATGCAGATAAAATTTCTTCTTTGTGAGAAATTACACTTGCATAAAGTTTTTTAAGCATTTGTTTTCGGAATTTTATTGGTAAAGTTTCTCCAGATAGAAAAAATTTTCTTTGTTCATCTAAAATTAAAGCGATTTCTTGTGCAGTCATGTTTTTGCTTCCTTAGTTTCTTATAAATTGAATTTGAGATCCTGAAACGAGTTCAGGATGACATACTGTGTTCAGGATGACATTCTTTGATCAGAATGAATCAATTTTGTGTATTAAAATGATTGTCATTCTGAACTTGTTTCAGAATCCTTTTCTTATTAAGTATATTAGAAATAGAAAAAAATACAATTATCTTTCTCTTATTGCGTCAAGGCAATAGGTTTTACCATAATAATCTTAGATTTTTGGAGATTTTTAACATTTTAAACGTGAATGTAAATTAAGTCTTTACAAACTGTCAAAATATTTTCGTTAATTTCAATGGAGATTTTTAACATTTTTAATATAAAAACAAATTAAGTCTTTACAAATATTTAAATTAGTCCGATAATAGTTATAATCGGGGGAGAGGTCTAAGGTGGAGAAAATGGCGAAAAAAGTACTTTGTTTCTTATTGGTTTTGGTTTTATCTTTTACATCTGCATTTGCAAAAAAAGAAATTGAAGAAAAAGATGTAGAAAATAAAGAAAGTTGGAAAGAAAATTTTGATATCTCAACGAAAAAACCTGGTAAATATAATGTTATGATTACAGCAGAGGATCAAGGTGGAAATACTACAATAGAAGGTCCTCATAACATCTATATTGATCCAGAATCAGATCTTCCTATTAGTGGAATTACAAACCCTCGTAATAATATGCGTGTTCCAGGAAACCTAAACATTGTAGGAACTTGTATTGATGATGATGCTGTAGAAAGAGTTGAAATCATTCTTGATGGTGATAAAGAAAATCCTTTAACAGCAACAGGTAAAGATTTCTGGTCTTTTTATTTAGACACAACTCAAATGGAAGAGGGTGTTCATACAATTAGCGTATATGGTGTAGATATAAATGGAAAAGTTGGTCATGAAACATCTGCTACTTGGCACCTTGATAGACGACAACCTCAAACTGTAATTGAAAGTCATCAAATGGGTGATTTAGTTGCAAAAAAAATAAAAATTACTGGTACTGTTTCTGATGGAAACGGAATTGCAAGTCTTGAATATTCTCTTGATGGAAGGGAAACATATAAAAAAGCAAAAATCAAAACAGACAAATCTGGAACAAATTGTACTTTTACTGTTCCTATAAATACAAAAGATCTACCTGATGGTGGTGTTGTTTTATGGTTTAGAGCTTACGATAAACAAGGTACAAGAGGTTTATTCTCATTCTTGTTCTTCGTAGATAATACTTCTCCTGATGTGAAAATTATTTCTCCAGCTCCAAAGGATGTTGTTAATGGAAAATTCACTGTTGCAGGTTATGCAAAGGATGTAATTGGTCTTGAATCTCTTTCATGGCAATTTGGTCAAGAAACAGGGAATTTTGAACTGTTAAGAGGAAATCCTTATTGGTCTTTGGAGTTAGATGCAACTCCTATTTTAGGAAAATCCCAAGAATTGATTATCACTGCTGTTGATGTTATGGGAAATATCACAACTAAAAAACAAAAAATTTTAGTTGATCCTCTTACAGACTTAGCTACTATTTCTTTAGAAACTCCTGTGCAAAATCAATCTTTCTTTGATGATGCTTATATTCGTGGCTATGCAACAGATGATGATGGAATTGATAGTATTTATTGGAGTGTAGATGGTGGTGAAGAACATAAAATTGTAACAGATGGTGCTTTCTATGAAAATATTTCAAAAAAGATTCCATCTCTTTCTGTGGGGCAACACACTGTAAAAGTTTATGCTCAAGATATACATGGCTTAAATGGAACTCCTACAACAATTAATTTTAATCTTCCTGGAAAAGTTCCTTCATTTGATAAAATTTCTGTGTACAAAGGTGCAAAAGAAGATACAACCGTAGATTATGTTCCAGGAATTGAATTGAATCCTGAATCTGGTGCTGAACTTAAATTTGATATCAATTCTGAAAGTGGCCTTAAAAATGTAACTTATCAGTTTTCTGGAATGAGTGAGGTTGTAATTGATACTCTTTCTAAAACTGGTGTTAGTACAGTTAGTGTCCCTGTAAATAATTGTAAGTGGGGATTTTCTGAATTAAAATTAGTTGCTACAGATATTCACGATAGAAAAGTAGAAAAGTCTGCTTATGTATATATAACAAACCTTACTATTACTCGTGGTGAGCCAGAAGTTGTTTTCTCTGATAATACTGTTGCTCAAGACGGTTTTATTGATATGGCTGCTCCTCAAATTGTTACTGGTTTCTTTATGGGAGGAAAGGCTGCCCAAGTAAGATTTACTCCTCCTACAACATTTGCTGATGTAAAACTTGAAGGTAACGTAATCAGAATTGTTCCAAATAAAGATGCAGTTGGTGTTTCTGATTCTGTGCGTGTTATTGTTACAACTGATAAAGGTATTGAGTATGAGTCAAGAAACCTTCACTTAAAAACAAAAATTCCTGTTCCAATAATAGATTTGGATAAAGAAGGAATTTTAAACGGTCGTGAAACAATTACTATTAAAGGGAAAATTACTCCTGCTGCGGATTTAGCAGTTAAATCAGTTTCATATCGTGTTTTACATAAAGACGGAAACGGAAGTTGGAAACGTATTCGTTACGATGTTCGTACTAATGAATTTACTGCTTCTCTTCCATCAAGTACTTTTGCTGATGGAGTTTCTGTAGTTGAATTTAGAGCTGTTGACTCTCAAAACCAAGATAATTTTAAAGCTATTTACATTGATAAAGTTCCACCTGTACCAGTTCCTGGTGAAGATGGAAAGAAAGTATCTCTTCCACCTCCTTCAATTGGTTGGCTTGATGGAAAGTATTGCTATTACACAGTTTCTTATAGTGAAACAGCAACTTTAAATTATGTTAAACTTGGAACTTCTGTTTTATCTGAATGTGATAATGTTATGGTTGGAATGATTCCTCCAGAAAAGATGGCTCCTGGTAAAAACTCTCTTGAAATTTCTGTAAAAGATATTAATGGTAAAGATCATAAAGCTTCTCATACATTTAGTAAGTCTGGAAAATTGGATATTTATCTTCAATCTGTGAACGATGTTCCATATACGTCAGGTATGGAAGTAGTAGTTCCAGGACCTGGTTCAACTGAAGTTGCTCCAAGTTTGGCAGTTTCAATTAAGTCTGATTTGCCTGTTACAAATGTTTATTATTCTTTTGCAGGAAGTGAAGAACGAAAAGCACCTGAAGTACGAACTGTAGGTGCTGACACTTATCAAGTTTCTCTTTCATTATCAGGTTTCCCTGCTGAACAAACAAGAGTTTCTATCAAAGTAGAAACAAATGATGGTAACTTTACAGGAACTGCTGGTACAGTAACTGTAATTCGTAAAAGAGATGCATCTCTAATTGAAGATAAAGAAAAAATATATTGGAATAATTACGCAAAAAATCAACAAGGTTATGTTTGCATAGGCGTAAATGAAAATTTCTCAGGATACGCAAACTTAAAAACACCTATAAAAGCACTTTTCTTAGAAGATGTTCCGGGGCTTGAATTAAGTGTGCAAGATAAAAATCTTGTTATTAAAGGAAAAACACCTGGTATTTACGAAAATATCGTAGTAGTTGCACAGGACAAAGAAGGAATTTCTTATACATCAGAGCCAATTTCTGTAATAGTAGATTCTGATACTCCTGTTGTGCAAATTGCTTCTCCTGCAAATTATTCTTATGTTCAAAATTTAGTTCAATTAAAGGGAAGTGTAAAAGATTCTGTTGGAATTTTACAAAGTGAATATTCTGTGGATAATGGAGCAACTTGGACAAAATTTGATGTTCCTAATGTAGGCTCTGTAGATTTTGATATTCCTCTTGATTTTACAGAAGTTTCAGAAGGACCAATTCCAATTGATGTAAGAGTTTCTGATAGAACAGGAAAAACTCATACAGAAAGAATTGTTGTTTTCAAAGATATAAGTGCTCCAACTGTAAATGTATTAGTGCCTTGTCCAGAAGATAGAATTAACGGTGAAACTTTAATGGTTTTAGAAGTAACTGATAACGGAAAGGCATCTCAAATTTTCTATAATGGGCAAGAAGGTGATGTAGAATTACCAATGCAACATTATATTTCAACTTTTGTTGGAACTAAAAATTGTCCATTAGCACAAGATATGCAATTTACTTTCACAGATAAGGCTGGAAATAAAATTGAATTTAAAGAATGGCAATTTATTGTTGACTTAGAATCAGATTTACCTGTTCCAGAAATTCATGTTCCTTCTGATAACGAAATTATTCAAAATGACTTCTTGATTTCAGGGGTTGTAATTGATGATGATGGTGAATCAAAAATCTATTACAAAATAGATGATGCTGAATTTATTGAAGTAGAAGGCTATGGTTCAAGTTTCTCTATTCCAATTCCATTAAAAACTATGACAGATAACGAACATACTGTTACTGTTTATGCAGAAGATATTTACGGAATTAGAAGTAAAACTGTAGTTAGACCATTTAGAATTTCTCTTGAAGAGCCAAAAGGTGCTGTTGAATTGCCAGATATTAACAAAACTGTAAATGGTGTAGTTTTAGTTTCTGGTTGGGCAAGTGATAAAAATGGAATTTCTAAAGTTCAAGTTTCTGTAGATAACGGTGTAACTTTTAATGAAGTTGCTGGAACAGAAAAATGGACCTATGAATTTGATACTCGAGTGCTTAAAGATGGAACTCATGCTATCTTTATCAAAGTTTGGGACGGATACAATATTCAAGGTATTTATTCAAGTTTGATAAATGTAGATAACACAGCTCCAGAAATTAACCTTGAATTACCAATAGATGGTTCAAAAACTACAAAAATGCTCTTCTTCTCAGGACAGACTACTGACAATATCGGTTTGAAGAGTTTGAAAGCTAAAATTAGTAATCTTGAACTTAGACAAAAGGCTGTTCCACCAGAATTGGCTGAAATGGAATTTGTTCCAGAAGAAATCATCACAAAAACAGTAGATTTATCAGGTTTGGCAGATGGTTTCTATAACATCGAGCTTATTGGTGAAGATGCAGGTGGAAATATAACTCGTGTTTCTAGAAATGTTGAGTTAAGTAAAGAAAGTGATGGAGCAAAAATTGATATTCTAACTCCATTGAATGGTGAATATTTGCAAGGTATGTTCAATTTGTACGGAACAGTTGTTACAGAACAACCTTTTGAAACAATCGTTCTTTATGTAGACGGACAAGAAACAGCTGTTACAGAAGTGTCTCCTACAGGATATTTCAAATATACGCTTTCTCCAACAAACTTATCCTCTGGGTCTCATACATTGCAAGTTAGAGGTCTTTTAGGAGATAAAATTATTTCTTCAAATGAAGCATATATCATTTATCAACCTCAAGGTCCATGGATTACAATAGACAATTTTACATACGGTGATTTTGCTTTTGAAAGACCATACATCGAAGGAAGTTGTGGATATGCTTTCACAGAATCTGAAATTCTTGCTTTAAGAGATAAGAAAACTCCAAAAGAAGAAAAAGAACGCCTTGAAAGAAAAGAAGTAAGTTATGTAGAACTCAGTTTTGATAACGGAAAAACTTTCATTCCATTAGGAAATACAAAAAAATGGCGTTATCGTGTTGAAAACGAAGATATGCCTGCTGGTTATCACTTCTTAATTGTTAGAGCAGTTATGAAAAACGGTGAATCAGCAGTAACAAGATGTATTGTTCAAATTGATAAAGATTCTCCAGATATTAAACTTATTGCTCCTGTTCCAGGTGGAGCCTTCAATGAAAATTTGGAATTTGCAGGGCTTACTTCTGATAACATTAATCTTAAGAATGTTAAGGTTACCTTGCGAAGTGGAGATAAATCTTCTTATGAAGTTCCAAGTTTTATTCAAGGATTGTATTTTGACTGGCACTTCTTAGGTGCAACTATGTTTGATGTTGGTCTAGGATTAACATTCTTTGATGACAACGTAAAATTACAGGCTCAATTTGGACAAATGACACAAAGTCAATATGAAATGCTTTGTAACTGGGGTGGGCACGAAGTAACTAAATTCCGTTATGGTGGAAATGTTGTTGGTGCAAAACTTTTGGCAAACGTTGCTTATTTGCCTTTCAGGTATTTCTTTGGTCCAGATTGGGAATGGTTAAGTGCCAATGTTACTCTTGGTGCAAACTTCTCAAGATTCTCAGAAACTCAGAGTGGAAAAGCTCAGTTCTTGTCTGCTGTTTTAGCCCAATTGGAATTCCCAAGAATTACAATTCCAAAACAGAAAATGTTTAGAACTTTCTCTGTATATACAGAGTTCCAATTATGGTTTATTCCAACTGATGTTGAAGTACCTGAAAATGCAACAGAAAAAATTCCATCTGTTGTACCACAGGTAAGTGCTGGTTTACGTGTAAATGTATTTTAATGGGTGTGGTGAGGTAGGACATGTTTACTAGAAAAAATTTAATTAATTTATCAAAAATATTGTTTTCTCTTTTTATAATTTGTCTGTTTATGACATGTGACCCTGGTCTTGGTAAGGCTGTTGATACACAGGCTCCTAAAGTTAAAGTAGACTATCCTGTAACTAAAAGTGTTCTTAAGGGTGGTTTTGTTATGAAAGGGCAGGCTAGTGATGAAGTAAAAGTTGCTAGCTGTGATGTTACTTTTAAAGATATTAACAGTCCTAATGAGTATAAATTCAAGGCAAATATAGCAAATGATGAATTTTCTATTGCGTTGAACACTCCAAAACCAGATGGTTCATTTGACATTCCAGATGGAGATTACAATGTAACTGTAAGTGTTTCTGATGCCTACAGAAATTCTACTGCAGATGTTGTTTATACAATTGATAATACTGCC
>CALBXN010000104.1 GCA_937890485.1 uncultured Treponema sp. | reverse complement strand
ATCCTACCGGGCTTGACGATAATACCGTAAAGCACGTGACAAGCGCACGGGATATTGCAATCATGTCACGAGAGCTTTTGAAGCACAAAACGATTTTAAATTATACGAATATCTGGATGGATACAATAAGAAACGGGGAGTTTGGTCTAACAAATACTAATAGACTTGTAAGGTTTTATAAAGGAATAACAGGCTTAAAAACGGGCTCGACCTCAAAGGCTGGCTTCTGTGTTAGTGCAACTGCAAAACGCGATGGACTAGAGCTTATTGCTGTTATAATGGGAGCAGAAAGCTCAGATATAAGAAATGCTTGTGCAACAAAGCTCCTTGATTATGGATTTGCTAATTATTCTGCAACAGTTCTTTCTGTGGGAAATCCACATTGTGTAGTGTTCAGTAGTTTTGTTGATAAAATTGATGTTGCTCGTATTGGTCCTCAGTTTGAAAACCATAGAGCGTTCCCAAATAGAGTGAATGCAGAATTTGTTCGTGTAGTTGGAAGAAACGAATTAAAACTACGCACTTGGGAACGAGGAAACGGTGAAACTCCTGCTTGTGGAACAGGTGCTTGTGCCGCCGCTATTGCAGCTGTGTTAAACGATTACTGCCCAATGAACGAAGATATTACTGTAAAAGTAAAAGGCGGCGAACTCATTGTAAACTACACAGGTGATACAGTGTTCTTAACAGGTTCTGCTGAACTAATTTACGATGGTGTAATAGAAATTTAGGGTTTGTTATAAATTCTTTTATAAAATAAAACACCTTTTTGTACTTTCAGTTTTAAGTGAAGTATGGAAAGGTGTTTTGTTTGTGTGTGAGGACGATTTACAGTAATTTATCTATTTAATTTATATAATTCTTTAAATTGAGCACAACGACTTTTGAAAAGCTATTTAATTTATATAGATAAAAGCCATTTCCAAATAGGGATAATTTTAATTTCTATATTATCAATATTGATAGAATCTTCTTCTTCAAAAGTGATAATAACAAATTGTTTTGCTTCTTTAAAAGATTTTGCAACTTCGATAAGTGAAGTTATTTCTCTTTGTGAGGAAATATTTTTTATTGAATATGCAACTTGAAAAACAGTTTGAATTTCAGGAACAAAAAAATCTATATCAATAGAAGATGATTTCAAATAAAATACTTCATCTTTATATTTATGTTTGAGATTTATTGCAACTAGATTTTCTAATAATCTAGGTTCTTCATTTAATAGAAAAAGATTTATAAGTCCATTATCATAAAAAAAATATTTAGGAGTTGTTTCTTTTTCTACAAATTTTGAAAAATAATTTTTTACAGAAAAAATTAAATAAGCTTGATGGGCATATTTTACATAATCAATAATCACATCTTTACTAATCTGAATTCCAATACTTTTAAGAATATTGTGTAATTTGGAATAAGAAATTTCGTCTTTTGTAGTTTCTGCAATTTTTTTAATTAAAATTTTTAATCCTGTAAGATTTCTAATATTATTACGAGTAGCAATATCACCTAGCAAAATTTTTTGATATATACTAGAAACATATTCTCTTTTTTCCATAAAATTAACAGTTTCTGGAAATCCACCAAAGTAAAAATATTCGGTAAAATTTCTAATAATTTTTCCTGATGATTTAGTACTTAAAATTGAAGATTCAGAAAAATCTTGCTGTTTTGCAGTTAAAAATTCTCTAAAATTATATGGAGAAATATATTTAGAAAGAAACCTTCCTCCAAGAGTTTTTTCAATTTCACTTGAAAGCATTTTTGCATTGCTTCCTGTGATAAAAATATGTTCTTTTGAATCAGCTAAGCGTCGAGCAAATTTTTCCCAGCCATCAATATTTTGAATTTCGTCAAAGAAAAAATATCCTTTTTTATTGCTAAGTTCACTTTGGACTAATAAAATATCATTAAAATCTTTGATAGTAAAATCAGTTAATCTTTCATCTTCAAAATTGATATAAATAATTTGATTCCATTCAATACCTTGTTTTATTAAATCTTGTACAATTTTATATAAAAGGGTAGATTTTCCTGCTCTACGCAATCCAACTAAAACATAATTAGCATTTAAGTCAAAATTATATTCTCGTTTATTTATATTAAAATTTTTTATAATTTCATGTTGATCAAAAATGATAGATTTTAATATTCTATGATTCATATAAAATTTCCTTTGTCGATTACAATCGATAAAAATGCTATATATTGTAGATTATATTCGACAAGAAGTTAAATGTCAATAAAATAAATTTGCTTATTTTTTAACTTGTAAATTAAAAACTTTGTGTATTAGTAAACTTTTTAGCTTGCAAATTAAAAAGTTATTCTGGGTAATGAAATCTACTATCGGAAATATATCATGGTGATTTTTAATTTGCTCTTTTTGGAAACTTTTGCTATATTTAAATCTTGAATATAATTATATGGAACAATAAATATAAGAAATCAATAGGAGAACTAAAATGAAACTAACAAAAAAAATTATTGCAGGTATAATTTTATTATTCTGTACAATGTGTATTTTTTCACAAACAAAGATAATACCAATAGAAAAATTAATAAAGACATTAGAAAAAAATAAAAAAACAGAAGTTGTTTTTGAATCTAATGTAAATCTAAATGGAATATATAAAAATTCTGATGGATATTTGTATATTCCAACTTTAGAAAGTTCAGTTGTAAAATTTGTTTCAGAAGTTGAAACTGAGTATTTAAAGGAAAGATTAGAATATAAAAATTTAGTCACATATAAAGTTGAATTTAAATTAAAAGATATCAATACAAAAACATATGCTATAATAAAAATTGAAAGTATTGAAAGTGTTGCTGAATATAAAGCAAGATTAGAGGCTGAAAGAATAGCAGAACAGAAACGCTTAGAAGAGGAACGATTACAAAATTTACTAAATCTACCTGTACAAGTTGTAACACCTGAAACAGAAAATATTTCTGGAAGTGAACTTTCTTGGTTGCCAGGACAAATTCAAGATAAAATAAAATCAAATTTTCAAGAATATATTGGTATGTGTACAGTTGTTGATTCAAAAGCAGAAAAAGCTGTAAAAAAAATACAAATGGAATCTGAATCCGTTTCTCATGACGAAAATACAGCAATAGAATTAGGAAAAATTTCTAGTGCTAAATATGCTGTTTTCTCAAAATTAAGAAAAACAAATAATGGATATACAGTTAGTGTAGATTTTACAGATTTAACAACAGGAGAACAGTTAGCTTCCGTAATTTCAAAAGAATATTCAAAAATAGAATATTTATATGGAACAACAGGAGGTATTGATGAAATTACATTATTACTATCAGAAAAATTAAAGATAAATATTTCTGATGTTTATAAAAATCTCTTGACAACTGGTTCTTCAAATTTTTCTGTAGATGAACAAATTTCATTGGCAAAGCAAAATGAAGCTCAATATAAAAAAATTATGGCAGAATATGATGCAGAACTTGAAAAACTTTCTACAAGTAATGATATAAATGCAATTCAGAACAAGCAACGAATTGAGGCTGAAAAAGCATTACTTAAAGAAAAACAAAATGCAGAAAAAAAACGACAAGAAGAACTTAATAATCAAAAACAACAAGCCGAAGCAGATGCAAAATTAGAAGCAGAAAGAAGTATTGCATTAAAAACACAGCGAGATAATTTAGCAAAAGAAGCAGCAAAAAAAGCAGAAGAAGTTCGTAAGCTAAAAATGGAAAAACAAGGTGTTCTTGGACAAATTAATGTAATTGAGAGTAAGAAAAAAGCCTTAGTGGAAATTAGGCAAGAAGTAGAAAATCGTTGTGTAGAATTATATGGACAACTAGAAATAGATAGACAATTAGAAGAGAATAGAATTCGTATGAAAACTTATTCTACTGTTGAACTTGGTTCAGATGGTGAACCTACAATAGCAGCTATAACTCGTCGAGAAAATCAAGTTGTTAATAGTTATAATACTTTAACTGAAAAATTTTTTACAGATTGCGAAAATGTTGAAAATTCAACAATAACACAAGATAGTGATTTACTAACAGAAATAAGAACAGATTTACAAAAACTTTCTAAAACACGAACAGTTAATAGTTTGGGGGATGAATTAAAAGTTTCATTTGGTCAGTATGAAGGAAGTAAAAATGGTTGGAATGCATATTTGTCTTTATATTCTGATGGTATTTTACTTTATACAGATAGTTTTATCCTAAAGTACGAGGCTCTCAGTGGTAAGAAAGCTCCGAACATGGAAACAGAACTAAACGACAGCGTAATCGAAGAATATTCAAACAATGTAGATATGTATACAACATTACTTACTCGTGGTGACCCAATTATTTATTTTGAATTAGATTATAATGTTCTTGCAGAAAAAGATGATAAACCAAGTATGTACAACTTCAATTTTACTACAGTGAGGGTAATAAATACTCTTTCTGGCAAGATTACACAGACAAGTGGACTAAATAAAAAACAGCAGAGAATAATTACACCAACTCAAGACTTGCGTGAGATAGTAGGAATTGTAGTAGAGGAAAAAGGAAAATTAATAGCTTTAAATAGGCTTTTAGATATGGATTGGACTTTTGAAAAGGCAACTAGAATGCTATACAATTTAAAAAGTTTAATTATTGAAATGGTAAAAATTCCTGGAAAAAATTTTGAAATGTCAAAAACAGAAGTAACACAAGAATTGTATGAATCAATTATGGGTGAAAATCCAAGTGTATTTAAGGATGGACAAAATCCTGTAGAAAATGTTTCTTGGTATGATGCAATATATTTTTGTAACAAACTTTCTATTGTGAAAGGATTAACACCAGTATACTCTGTAGATGGTAACATAGATTTTACTGAATGGAATTATATACCACATTTTATTAAAGGTAAAATTACCCAAAATCTATCTGCAAATGGATACAGGTTGCCTACATTAAAAGAATGGGAATATGCAGCAAAATGTGGGCAGGATTATACCTATGCAGGAAGTAATGAAATAGATGAAGTAGCTTGGTATGAAGGAAATAGCAATGGGAAAACCCATCTAGTAGCACAAAAAAAGGCAAATGGATACGGATTGTACGATATGTCTGGGAATGTTTGGGAGTGGTGTTGGGATAGTGAATTTAGAGGTAGTTGGGGCTGTAGTGGTAGTTGGTATAACGGAAACTGCGAGGTTAGTAGCAGGAACTACTTCATGGACTCTAGCGACCATCACAGTTACATCGGTTTCCGTATAGTTCGTACTGTAGAATAAACTTATTCTTGGCAATAAAATCCTCCCTATCGGCAATTTATCAAGCCAGTTTTGCTACAAATTCCGTCTTATAAATTGCCGATAGCTAGATTATATCTTGCCGATATAGAGATGAGATGCTGAAAGAAGTTCAGCATGACAGTCAAGTTGAGCATGGCTGTTGAGGTATGACTCTCTGTAACAAAATATTCCTCTTCCTTCCTACAAGCCAGTTGGAACATCGATAAAAACTGTTTCTATGTTTTTTTCTTGTTCTAGTTTTTTTCGTAGAAGGTTTACGCCTACGGTTTCTGTTTGATAGTGGCCGCCTGCGATGTAATTTATTTTGTTTTCTAGACATTGATGATAGTTGTCGTGTCCGATTTCACCTGTGATGTATAAATCTAAGCCTTCATTGATTGCTTGGGAAACATCATGATTTGCTCCACCTGAAATTATACCTACTGTAGAAATTTCTTTTTTTCCGAAAGGCAAAACTACAAAAGGTTTTTGGTTATCTACAAAAAGTTTTGAAATTACTTGGTCGATAGAAAGAGGAGATTCAAATTTTCCTTTTACACCAATTTCCATTCCTCGCCAAAAGCCAAAACCTTCTAAATTTTGTAAACCTAATCTTTTTGCAAGACCGTAGTTGTTTCCAACTTCTTTATTTGCATCAAGAGGAAGATGAGCAGCATACAAAGCCATATCAGCATCCATCAAAGATTTGATTTTTTCGTAGGCACTTCCAACTAGAGTGTAAGATGAGCCCCAAAAAATTCCATGATGGACAACAAGAACATCGGCTTTTGCTTCTTTTGCTCGTAAAATTGTTTCTAAACAAGCATCTACTGCAAAGACCACTTTTTTGATAGGTTTATCCATATCAGAATTTTGTACTTGAATACCATTCATGGATGGGTCGTCAGAAAAATCTTGTGGCCTTAAAATTTCATTAAAATATTGATTTAGTTCTCGTAATGTCATAAATTATTCTTCTTCCTTTGTAAGTTGTAAATTTCGATAAGTTTCGTAAGTTGTAAATTTTTTGTCGGCAAAAAATGCAATTCTTTTTGCGTTATCCCAAGTTCTATTTTTTGGTAATTTCAAAATTGCAGATTCTAATGGTTTTGTTTGTTGTAAGTTTGCAAATCCGTCAATGTAGCCTTCAATTTTATCATCAACATTGATTTTATAAATTCCTAATATAGCTTCTGGAAATTTTTCTTGTATAATTTCTGCTGCTGGAATACAGTTTCCTTCTGCAAGAATATAAACAGGCAAGTTATTCATTGATTCCATAAGAGTTAAAACGGAAGTGTATTCAGTAATTTTTTGTTGCACAAACATTTCTTTACTTTCTTGTAGATTTTCGGTTTTGTTTTTATGTTCATATCTTAAAAAGAAAGGAGAATAGGTTTTTGAATCCATAAAATTATTAAAATAATTTATTTTATCAAAAAATGAAAAAGCATAAACATTATAACCTTTGTCTGCAAGGTAGGATAAAGTTCCTTTAGCGTCTTGAGTTGTTACAAAAATATCAGAAATATAAATTACATTTTTAGGTTCTTTTATTTGATTAGTTTCGCTTTCATTTAAATCTTTTGGTGCAAAATAAACATCAAGTTTTGCAGTAGTTTTTTCTAAAAGATTTGTTTTTTCAAAAAATCCTGCCTTGTGTGAGCCATAAAAAATGGCAGATTCAGGTTTTGAATTTTTTAATAGAGGTGGATAAAAAATAATTAAAAGAAGCAAAAATGCTAAAAGTAGGAAATTTTGAATAATACTTACTATTTTAAACAAGGGATGATAATCATCTCTATCTAATCCGATACATAGATTGTAAAACCTGCGTAAGTTTACGATAAAAACAAAGATTGATAAAATAATTGCGATTAAAATCGTATGTGTTAAACCAAATCCGTTTAGGATTAAAAATGAAACGATTACCATAAGAATTGGTAAAATTGAAAGAGAGTCAAGCTTTTGTTGTCTTGAATAAACTTTTGGAACAAAAATTCTTAGCGTTACAAAAAAAAGTACAAATATCACTAAAAATAAGGATAAAAATAACATAGACATACTTATATGATAAATTAAAATTGATTTATACACAATGCTTAAATGTAAACCGATAAATAAAAATTCTTTCAAAAATTTGTTCTGTATATCAAGTTACTTGAAAACTAACAGAATTTAGAGTATTGTTTTACTTATGAAAATTTGGATTAAATATCTATTAGGTTGTATTTTAGGAATTATCGCTGCCTTGGTTTTGCCCACCGATAATTTAGTTTTACAAAAAGTAATTGCATTTTTAACAGAATTTGCAATCAGATTTGGAAGATACATGTTACTTCCACTTTTATTTTTCAGTATGACGATTTCTGTTTGTAATTTACGAGAAGAAAATAAACTGTTAAAGGTTTTTTTACAAACAGTTGGAGTAATTATTTTATCTTCGTTTTTACTAATGGTTATTGGTCTTGTAAGTGCATTATTGATAAAACTTCCTAGAATTCCAATTTCTGGCGAAAAACTTTCATCTCCGATAGTTCTTGGGCTTTCAGAAAAAATATTAAATCTCCTACCAGATTCGCCTTTTAAAGCATTGCTTGATGGTGCGTTTTTGGTTCCTCTGTATGTATTTGCAGGATTTGCCGGTGCGGGATTTGCTTCTGATAGAGTTGTTTCAAAACCAGCGTATAATTTGTTTGATTCATTTTCCCATGTTTGTTATTTGATTATGAGTTTCTTTGTAGATATGTTAGCTATTGGAATGATTGCCGTTTCTTGTACATGGACAATGCAATTTATTTCATTATTGAAAACAGGTGTCTACACAGGATTTATTATTATGCTTTTGGTAGATTTTATTTTAATTGTTTTTATAATTTATCCATTGATTATGCGATTTGTTTTCAAAGAAATGCGACCATATAAAATATTGTATGCTACTATTGCTCCAATTTTAACAGCATTCTTTTCTACAGATGCAAATTTATCTTTAATAGTAAACATAAAACATTCTAAAGAAAGTCTAGGTATCCGTAGAAGATTAAATTCAATTGTAATGCCAATTTTTTCTTCGTTTGGACGAGGGGGAACTGCTTGTGTAACAGCAATTTCATTTGTTGTAATCTTGCGTTCTTATTCTGGATTGGGAATTGCTTTTACAGATGTTCTTTGGATTGCATTGGTTTCTTTTGGTTTGTCCTTTGTTTTGGGAGCATTGCCTGTTGGTGGTACATTTGTTGCTATTAGTGTTATTTGTTCCTTGTATGGACGAGGATTTGATGCTGGATATTTATTATTAAAACCTGCAATTCCTGTTATTTGTGCTGTTGCAACTGCTATAGATACTGTTACTGCTTTATTAGGAAGTTATTTAATAGCTTCTAAAAATAAATGGATAGAAAGAAAAGATATTAAAAAATATATCTAAAATAAGAAAAGGGCTATTCTAGAATTTTTTCTAAAATAGCCCTTTTTGTAGAAAATATGTTTAATTACAATAACGTTTAAATACCTACTTTAAAACCAACTCCAACACCTAACCCAGAACCTGCAAAACTTTTTAAGAAATTTTTAGACTGTGTTGAAATCATTAAGTCTATTTCTATAAGTCGTAGATTTAAAGCTAAATCAAATTGTTGGCAAAAAACAGAATCTATACAAGACGTTGTAAAAGATGGTTCTAATGGTCCAAGATATGATTTTGCTGTGATTTTATAATCAAATCCAAAACCAAGTAGATTTTCAAGGGTAAAGTCTGCAAATTTGAATTGAATCATAGGTGAAAGTATCAATAAGTTGTTATCAAATGGTTTCCAATTTGCATTAAATCCAATTTTGAAAGGTCTAACAATCCGAGCAACATCATTTTCTGTTGCTTGATTATCAGATAAATTATAATCGTATTTAACTAATTCTGTTTCTTCTTCACTTGAAAGAGAATCTAAAAGCCCTTCCATTTCAAAGTTTATAGTTGCAGTATATTTGTTTGTACAACTAAGATTTGAAGGAACTATAGGAACATGAGTTAAAAATGCCCCTACACTCAATTTTTCAAATAACTGATATTCTCCATATACAGAAATATCAAATCCTCCGTACTTAAAGGCATCTGTAATTGAGTCATAAGTTAATCCTTGTGATAATTCATTTAATGGTAATGCACTATAAACAGAAGCAGTTGCAGTTCCTACAGCCGTAATTTTCCCATCACTACCCATTTTTGTTTTAATTTCAGCGGGGGTATGTGGAACATATAATAAAGGAATAAAATATGAAGGAACAGCTTTTATTTTTAGTTTTCCGATAGGTATTTCTAAACTAAAGGAATTTTCTTCAAAAACACTCGCTCCAACACCAGCACTAAAGACAATGTCTTCATCAAGCTTATTTCCGTTTGCAAAAAATTCAAAAAAACCTTTTCCTAAATTAAAATTAAAAGTTTCTTCAATATTCGCAAATAAACTAGCTTTGAAAATACTTGTATTTAGATTAAGAAAAACATTTGTTCCAAAATTATTATTAATACTTAATCCATTTTTTCCAAGGTTATTATTTATTTCATCCATATTGATGATGATTTCTTCTGTTAAAAAATCTGAAATATGAAAATAGTTATTTGATATTCCAATATCAGCCATTACACCGATTTCAAACCATCTATCCCAAAATCTTTTTTTGTCTTTATCTTTTTCTTGTGTATCTTCATCATTTGAAAAAAGACCTCTATCATCATCAGGAACTCCAGAATCATCTTGTGAAAAGGCACTAAAAGTGAATAATAAAACTAAAAATAAAGCTAAAAATTTCTTAAAAGTTTTCATCTTAGTTTTCTCCTTCTGTATTGTCTTGATTTGATAAATCTATTGTGTAATCAATATTTGTTTTTATGATTCCTTGTAAAGTTACATTGATGTTAGCATCTCTTAGTATGTTATATACCGTGTCTTTTTCTTTACTGCCAGGAAGTCGGACTTCTAAAACATCTGGATTAAAAGGATTGGTGCTATTGATATATTTTGCATCTTCTTCATCTAGGGTTAAAGTCATTGTTCCATTGTTGGTTCCAAGTTTTGTTTCTTTTTTGAATATTTTTCCTTGTTCATTTTTGTCTTCAATGTAAAGAGTTAATGCAATTCCAGTATTATTTTCATATTGAATATCTATTCTTGCATTTTCAATAAATTCAAAAACATCAAAATCATTTTCGTTTGAGGATGAGTTTGGGTCACGATTGAATAAATCAGATTCTTCTTCAGGTTGTTCTTCTTCAGAACTAAGTTCAGATTCTGAATCTTTGTTCATTAATTCAGAAATGTTAAAACTTGCATATCCGTTTTCATTTTTTAAAACTGTAAATTGGATAGGTAAGTCTATAAGCATATGAAGTACAACTTCTGATTCTCCTGATAAATTTTCCATTTGAGATTTTTGTATTTCAAAACCATTTGTTAATTCGCCTTCACTCGTACTTCCACCAAGAGAAATATCATATTCTATCTTGAGATCTGAAGCTCCAGAACACAAAAGTTTATCAAAATCTTCGATTTCAAGACTTGCTTCTGGCAAAGCACCTTTTATAAACAAATTATCATCTGGAACTAAATTTGGTGCCTGTACGATTGTTAGTTGTTTAGACTCAGAATCAGAGCCGACTAAATATTCTGTAACAAGATTTTCATCTTTTGTATAAGTTGCTTTCATTTTTGCTGTAATTGTAGCGCCTGATAAAGGTCCGTTTTCGTCTAACAATTCACTTGAAGCGTAAAGTTTTGGTTCTATTCCAGAGAGGGTTAAATTTTCACCTAAAATATCTCCTAAGTTACTAAAATCAAGAGGGGCACTTTCTTCTTCTGGGAAAGAGCCTTTGAATCCTGAGTAGTCATCAGGAAGTTTGAAGAAAACGCTTCTCCAATCGATGATTAAATCTGCTTGTCCATAAAATTTGTAATCTGTACCTGTTGTAATATTATTAAGTGTAATAACTCCATCGGTTGATGGTAAATTGATATTTATGGATAAGTCAAATACTGTATCTTTGTTTATATCTTTTGTAAGATCTTTTTGTACAATTTTTGTAGGGCTTTCTGGTAAGTCATTTTTGTTGCCAGCAAAATCATAAGGTTCATTTGATTTGTTTAAAAAAGCAGAAGTTACTTGCATTGTTGCATCAAAAGGGAGGCCATTACATAGTTTTAAGGAAAGTCCAACTTCCTCAAAATTTATTTGAGTTACATATTCTGCAATCTCTGCAAGAGAATAAGAGTGATTTTGTGAAAGATTTTCTGCTGGAATCAAAGTATCTGATATGTAAACTTTTGCAAAATTAGTTATTTCTATTCCTGCTGTTACTTCTATTGGAATTGTGAAATCAATGTCTGCATCATGGGCTTCTATTGTCAAATTTCCCAAAATATTTATAGGATTAGTGTTTAAGTTTTGCCCTGCTAAAGAAATTTTGTTATCTGAAAGAGGTTGATCTGAAATATTTAATCCAGAAAAAACTTGTGTATTATATGTATTATCATCTTGTTTAAGAGAAATTTTTATTGTTGGTGTAACACCTTGTGGTAAATTGTTAAATTCAAAAGAAATTTGACCATCTTTATTTTCAGAACCAATAACAGCTCCTATTAAATCTTCTAGCTCTGTTGATAATTCGATTGGATCAAAATCAGGAAAATCAACTGTAACAGGTGATGTTGTATTAAAACCAGTTACTCTTTTAAAACTGATATTTGAAAATTTAGAATTTTGAGTTGTAATTGTAACAGAGCTATTACCATCGCCTCCTTCAAAAGAAACATTTAATACTAAACAAATATCTTTAGGAAGAGTTTTATTAGATAAATCTAGTGAAGTAGTTAAATTAGTTCCATTAACAAGGTCAGAATTTGCTGAGTGATAAACAATTGCATCATTCATTGAAATAGATGTTAAATTTGTATAATCAACATTTCCTGTAAAATCTTTGATAGCAATTCCACCTGTAAATTTTGCTGCGTCAAAAATTGCAATTCCATTTATACGAGCAGTTGTAACACCCACATCTGGAATTTGGTTAAATCCGATATCTAAAAATGTTCCTTCTCCAAAAGTAACTGTGTCAAATTCATCATCGCAAAGTTCTAGCAAAAAAGGAAGATTTTGATTTTTTAAATCATTTATCAGTCCAGGTTGAACTCCTTCAAATTGGATACTTGATAAATCTTTGATAGAGTCTGTAATGTTCTCTACTAAATCTAAAGAAATAGGATCTAGTTCAATTGTTTGATTTATTTCTGGAACAGAGAATAATACAGAAGGAGTAATATTGTCTTCTTCGTATCCAAAAATAATTGGATCCATATTTTCAAGTTCATTTAAGTTCCCATCAACATCTAATCCTTCGATTGGCATAACATAATCCATTTTTGCTAAAAAACGAAGTTTATTATCTTCATCATTATGTTGGTAATTGTAAATTTGAAAATTTTCATTTTCACCAATCATTTCCTGAATCTTTTCCACAGAAAAATAATCTGTAAGAGAGGTTTTTAGACTTCCAAAAGAAGCTTGAATTTCTGGATCAGCTTGAATTGTAATTTTTTTTGGTAAAGTAAGATTTGAACATGAAATAAGAATTGCAACAAAAAATATAAAACAAACCTTTACTGTGTTTTTAAAAAATGTTTTACTCATTTTGTACCTCGTCAATTGTGAAAATTAGACAATAATCTATTGTATAATATAACACCTATTTATAAAAAAAACGATACTAAAATATGCTTAAAAATAAAAATTTTAAACATAATTTGTATCGTTTAATTTATTAAGTTACTATAATTTATAAAAATTAAAATCTAAATCCACATCCAAGTGTTAAAAAAGAACCTTCTGAACCAAATGTTATTTCTGTTGTTCCAAAAAATTTATCAGACCCAAACCAGATTCCCAAAGGAACGATACTTCCTGAAAAAAAAGGAGCCATAAAATCTTTTTCTTTATCTGAAGCAAGCAATAGTTCTCCTCCCATTCCAATTTCACCATACAACTTTATTTTTTCTTTGTTCATATAAATTCCACGAATTTTAAGTTGTAATGCTGTATAAATCAAAGCAAGGTTATCTTCTCCAATAATTGCTACTGGTATTCCTGTTGTAAATGCTGCACCTAACCCAATTCTTGGAGTTACATAATGTAAATATTGAACAGAAAGAGAAGGTAAAATAATGTCATTTCCAGTTGAACCAATTGTAGCTAATCCACAAACAACTGTTTCTATATATGGAAACATCCCTATCTTAAATTGTATTTCATTTAATTTTTCTTCTGTTTCTACTTTCTGACTTAAATTATCCTGAGCTACAAGTGAAAATGTAAAAAAACATAAAATACAAACGAAAATAAATATCTTTTTCATTTCTATTCCTCCTGTTTAATTTAGAAAAGTTTGCAACGCAAATTTTAGATAAAAACTTCGAAGTTATCTTTAGAAGAATATCACATCTCCTAATACGAAAACAACAACAAATAAAGTATAACACAAGTTACTAAATCTGATTGAAATTTTTATAGATTTTTCGTAATATTCCAATACTATGGAATTTACACAAGAACAAATTGATGCACTCGTAGTAAACGAAGTGTCTATTATGAAACGTATTGCCGAAGAATTGAATATTCGTATTCAACAAGTTGGTGCAGTTATTTCGTTGGTTAATGAAGGATGTACAATCCCTTTTATTTCTCGTTACCGAAAAGAAGCTCATGGTAGCCTTGATGAAATTCAAGTTAGAGATTGTGATCATCTTTTTAAAAGTTATACAAATTTAGAAACTCGTCGTCTTGAAATAGTGAAAGGTGTTTTTGCTCAAGGAAAATTAAATGAATCTCTTTATGAAGCAATCATGAATGCAAAAACTCTCACAGAATTAGAAGATTTGTGGGCTCCTTTCAAGAAGAAAAAGAAAACTCGAGGAATGTTAGCTGCAGAAAGAGGATTAGAACCTTTAGCTGATGCAATGCTTGAACTTGATGATATTCAAATTGAAAAGAAAGCTGAAGAATTTATAAAAACAGATGCAGAACCAGAAGAATTAAATGTTCCAGATGTAAAAGCTGCTTTAGATGGTGCTAAGGATATTCTTGCTGAAAGAACCTCTCAAGATTCACAAAATCGTTCTGATGTACATGAATTTTATGTTTCAACTGGGCTTATTAAAACAAAAGGAATTGGTGATGAATCTGTTGCAAAAACTTCAGTTTACCAAATGTACTGGGATTACTCAGAACCTCTTAACCAAATCAAAAGCCATCGTATTCTTGCAATAAATCGTGGAGAAAGAGAAAATGCTCTTGAAGTTTCTATCGATGTTGATGTGGATGGAGCAATAGACCTTTTAAAGAAAAAATACACAATCAATAATAAATATCATGCTGAAGCTATTGAAGATGGACTTGTTCGTCTTCTTTCACCTGCTGTTGTTCGTGAAATTCGAAGTGATTTATCTGATGAAGCAGATAGTCACGGAATTGGTGTTTTTAGCGAAAACTTAAAAAATCTTTTGATGACACAACCAATCAAAGGAACAAGAGTTTTAGGTGTAGATCCTGGAATTAGAACTGGTACAAAATGTGCTGCTCTTGATGAAACAGGAAAATATCTTGGTTATTTCCTTATAAAACAAGTTGCAGAGCCAGAAGCTTCTATGGCAGCTGTTAGAAAAGCAATTAAAGATTACAATATTCAACTTGTTGCAATCGGAAATGGAACTGGAACTCGTGAAGTACAAGAAATCGTTGCCAAAGTAATTGGCGAAAACTTCCCAGATGTAATGTATACAGTTGTAGATGAATCAGGTGCTTCAGTTTATTCTGCAAGTGATCCTGCTCGCGAAGAATTTCCAGACTTAGACCTAACAATTCGTGGTGCAATTTCTATGGGACGCCGTTTGCAAGATCCTTTGGCTGAACTTGTAAAAATCGACCCAAAAGCAATTGGTGTTGGACTTTATCAACATGATGTAAATCAGAAAAAACTTTCTGAAACTTTGGACGAAGTTGTTGGTTCTGTTGTAAACCAAGTTGGTGTAAATTTGAACACAGCTTCATATCACTTGTTAAAATATGTTTCTGGAATCAATGGAACTTTGGCAAAAAAAATCGTTGCATATCGTGATGCAAACGGAAAAATCACAAGTCGTGAAGATTTAAAGAAAATTGCAGGTCTTGGACCAAAAGCTTTTGAGCAATGTGCAGGATTCTTAAAAATTCCAGAAAGTGATAATCCACTTGATAATACTTGGGTTCATCCAGAAAACTATGAAGCAGCAAGTCAGGTTCTTCCTTTGGTTCAATCAAACACAGATGTTACATCATCTTTGAAAAAAGAACTTAAAGAAAAATATAATCTTGGTGAAACAACAATTTCTGACATTATCGATGAATTGAAAAAACCAAATCGTGACCCTCGCGAAGGTTTCCCAAAACCAATTATGCAAAAAGGTGTTGTAACTTTTGAAGACTTAAAAGAAGGCATGAAAGTTACAGGAAAAATCAAGAATGTAGTTGACTTTGGTGCTTTCGTAGATTTAGGAATTAAAGAAACTGCTCTTCTTCATATTTCAGAACTTAGTGATTCTTATGTTTCTGACCCAATGGAAGTTATTAAAGTTGGAGATATTAAAGAATGTACAATTATCGGTCTTGATGTGGACAGAAGAAGAATTAGTCTTTCTTTAAAAAGTGATGCTACAAGCCGTATTGGAAGTTCTGGCGTTACAAGTTCTGCAAACAAAGGAGAACCTTCTGGCGTAAAACGAGTTGTTCGTGTAAAACCTGCTGTAAGTTCTTCTGATAGACAAAAACCAGTTGAACAAAAACCTCGTCGTGAATATCAAGGTAGTGATGATGGAATGAGTTACAATCCATTTGCTGCGTTGTTGAAAAAATAATCAAAATATTGATTAAATGAAAGACTGTCTGCAATTCGTAGGCAGTCTTTTTTTCTCCCTATAGAATTTGATATTGATAAAAAATTGTAGATAATTTTTTGTAAACATAGTATTCTAGTTATATGGCAAAACCGTTTGTAAAATGGGCTGGTGGAAAAAGCCAACTTTTATCAGAAATCAGAAAAAAATATCCTCAACAAGTCAACAAATATTGTGAGCCATTTGTTGGTGGCGGAGCTGTTTTATTTGATATTTTGCAAAAGTTTCAGCCAAAAGAAGTTTTGATTAACGATATAAACAAAGAACTTATCAACACATATCTTCAAGTAAAAAATCAATGTGAGGGAGTGGGTGTTCCGGCTAAAGCCGTCGGCTGTTCCGCCCTTCGCTAACGCTCATTCCTTGGACTTCGCCAAGGAATTACGGGGCTCCATAGCCTAACACAAGGAAAAATATGAAACAATATGAAGCTGTAATACAAACTTTAGAAAAATTAGGTGGAGTTGCGACTCTTGGTCAATTAAATCAAGAGGTTTTCAAAATTAAAGA
>CALBXN010000103.1 GCA_937890485.1 uncultured Treponema sp. | reverse complement strand
CGTCTAAATTTGTTGATTTGTCTTTAATGCCTACAGTTCCTGTCTTTGAAGCAAGTTCGCCATTTACATCTGCTAGTTTTTTTGCTGTTTCAAGCATTTACGCACAAAGAGTAAATTTGAAAATTGGATCTGTTGCTCCAGATAATTCACCTTGGGCAATTGAGCAGAAAAAAATTGCTCAAGAATGGTTAAAACTTACAAATGGTCAAGTAAATTTAACTTTTATGTCAGCCTCTGCTCTTGGAGGAGAAGCTGGTGTTATTCAAAAGATGAGAGTTGCTCGACCTGGTCAAAAAGCTCCTCTTGATGGTGGTATTTTTACAAATATTGGTGTTTACGAATTAGCTCCAAAATCAAATATTTTAACATTATGTGTTCCTTTTATGTTCAGAGATCAAGAGGAATTAACATTAGTGCTTGAAGAAACACAAAATGAAATTAATGCTGCTATTGAAGAACAAGGATTTGTTTTACTTGGATGGTTCAATGTTGGTTGGGCATACTTTTTTACAAAAGAAGAAGTTAGAACTCCTACACAACTAAAAAATGTAAGTTTGTCAGTTGGTGGAATTACTTCTCCAGAATTAGGCAGAGCATTTCAGCATGCAGGATATAAAACAGATGATGTTCCTAATGAAAAAATTCTTTCTAGTTTGAAATCAAATAATGGATGTGGTGGTTTATACACAATTCCTATGTATGCTTATGCTGCTCAATATTCTAAACATGCAAATTATGTTTTAGGTTTACCAATTTGTCCTGTTATGGGTGGATTTGTTGTAAATAAAAATGTGTGGGCTTCTATTCCAGAAAAAAATAGAGAAGTTATTATGGCAAATATCCATGAAGCAGAACAAAAGTTTATTGAAATTCAACAAGAAAATGATAACAACTATCTTGCAAAAATTGAATCAGAAGGTGGAGTTATTACAAGACTTACTGATGCCGAAAGAGCAGTTTTTGAAGAAGATTTGTACAATGATGCAATCCGAATGGGTGAATCAAAAGAAACAAATGTTATCAATTTTGATTTTTTCAAACGTATAGACGCAATTTTACAAAAACATAGAGGACAATAATGAATAAAATATCTGCAAAATATGCAAAATTCGAAAATATTTTGGCTGTATTTTTTGTTGCTTTTTTAGCATTATTTCCCTTAGTAACTAAAATTTGTCAGTCAGTATTTAATGTTATTATTCTTAATAACGAAAACGTTATGGTAAATCTTGTTTTCGTTTTTTCATGTATTGCAGGTGCAATAACATGGCGTGAAGATAGACATATTAGTTTAGCATCTTTAACTGATTTGTTTCCTGAAAAAGTAACAAAAGTTATTTTGCAAATTAGAGCAGGTGCAGTGCCAGCAATTCTTTGTGCCATGTTTTTTAGCTCTTTTTCAAACTTTTTCCAAATTTTTACATGGAATCAAACTGTTTGGGGAATTCCTTTAAGACTTATTTTTGCATTTTTACCTTTAGCATATTTAACAATGCTTATTAGAGCATGTTGTGCAAAGAATTATCGAATAGCTTCAATTATTGGGCTTGTAATTGGTTTATTTATTTCTATGGGACCAATCTCTGGTATTTTGTACTACACATTTGGTCTTGATAATTTGAATTTTATGTATGCCATTTCAAATGGTTGGAATACGTTTGCTCAAGTTGCTTTTGTACCTTTGATTATTCTATTTATACTTCTTGCAATTATGGGTGTGCCTCTTTTTGTTGCCTTGGCTGGTATTGCATACATCGCTTTCTCTCAAGGTGGTGGATATGTAGAAGTTATGTCTCAAGAAGCATATTCAGTATTAACTGATTCAAGTATTGCAGCAATTCCGTTATTTACAATCATGGGATATTTACTTTCACAAGGTAGTGCAGGGCGTCGTCTTGTAGATATTTTCAAATCACTTTTTGGATGGTTCCGTGGTGGTACTGTTATTGCAGCAGTTGTTGTAACAACTTTCTTTACAATGTTTACAGGTGCTTCTGGGGTTACAATTCTTGCTCTAGGTTCTCTTCTTACAATTCTTCTTGCAGGTTCTGGATATAAAGCGGATGATGCTCACTCTTTAATTACATCTTCAGGTGCTTTAGGATTACTTTTCCCACCAAGTGTTGCTATCATTATGTATGGTACAACAAACTATTTTGCAATAGATGTTTTTGACTTATTCAAAGGTGCAATTATACCTGGATTTATTTTAGCTGTAGCAACAATAATTTATGGAATTACAAAAGATAAAAATATTGATAGACCTAAATTTTCTTTAAATGCAATTTGGGTTGCTTTTAAAGGTAGTATTTGGGAACTTCTCTTGCCGATTTTAATTATTGTTACTTATTTCACTGGAATTTTTACAATTATGCAAACTGCGGCGTTTGCTTTAGTTTACACATATATCCTTGAAACATTTATTCGTAAAGATTTTACAGTAAAAGAATCTCTTAAAGTAATTGCTGAAAGTATTCCTATTACTGGTGGTGTATTGATGATTTTGGCATCAGCAAGAGGTTTGTCATACTTCCTTATTGATGCAAATGTTCCATACATGCTTTCTGAATTTATTACATCATTTGTACATTCAAAATATTTATTCTTATTATTGTTAAATATTTTCTTAATTTTTGTAGGATGTTTGATGGATATTTATTCTGCAATTTTGATTGTATCTCCATTAATTATACCTATTGCAGATAGTTTTGGATTGTCACAAGTTCACATTGGGGTAGTATTCCTTATGAATATGCAGTTAGGATTCTTAACTCCACCTGTTGGAATGGACTTATTTATTTCAACTTATGCTTTTGATAAACCATTAATGAAGGTTGTAAAAGGTGTACTTCCTTACTTAGCAATTCAAGCAGTTGTATTGCTTTTGGTAACATATATACCATGGTTTACATCAATTATTCCATAATATGAGTTTTTCTAAAAAAACTGTAAAAAAAGCTGTTCTTAAAAAATGTACTTTTCACCTTTCTAAAAGAACAGCTTTTTGTTTATTATTTACAGTATTTTTCTCAACTTTTGCCTTTTCAATTTCTCCAGCAACTCAGGTTTTTTTGCGTAGAATAAATATGCTTCAATCTGATGTCAATAATCCAGTTGTAGTAAAAAAATATATGCAAAATATGAGCCTTGATGAAAAAATTGCTCAGTTGTTTTTGTTAAATCTTGAAGGAAATTCTTTTTTTACAGAAAAAACTGAATATAATGACGGAATTTCACCTGGTGGATATTTGTTGTTTTCCTACAACGTGGCAGATTCTACAGATAAAATTAAAACTTTTACAAAGTCCATAAATGATTTTTATGTGGTAAATAATCAAATTCCGCCTTTTTTGGCAATAGATCATGAAGGCGGATATGTAAATCGACTACGTAAAATTTACGGAAAGTTTCCTTCACAAGAAGAAGTTGCTCAAAATTTTTCATCTGAACAAGCCTTTGACGAATATTTTGAACAAGGAAAAATTTTAAAAGAATTAGGTATTCATATCAATTTAGCACCAATTGTTGAAGAAAAAACTGTGGATAATCAAGATTTTTTAGATAATCGTTCTTTTGGAAGTATCGAAAATGTTGTTTCTTACGGAAATTCTTGTGTTTCAGCTTATATTAAATCTGGAATTATTCCAGTTCTAAAACATTTTCCAGGTAATACAAATGACGATCCTCATTTAGGCTTACCAAAAATTCAAGCTAATTTGCAAGATTTTGAAAAAATGATTTTACCTTTCAAAAAAATTCTTAAATCAAATTCCTACGGATATAACTGTGCCGTTCTTTTGTCTCATGCCATGTTGCCACAAGTTTTTGGCGAAATTCCTGCTTGTTTTTCTAAAGAAATGGTAACTGATATTTTAAAAACTAAAATGAATTTTACTGGTTTGATTATTTCTGATGATATTTACATGGGAGCTTTGGCAAAAAATGGTTACTCGCCAGAAAAGGCTGCTGAATTAAGTATTTTATCTGGTGTTGATTTAATCATGCTTTCACCCAAGAAATTTGTAAATTTGTTACCATCACTTAAAAATTTATATCTTTCTAATAATGAATTTTCTCAACGAATTGATGAATCATGTGCAAAAGTTTTAAGTGCAAAACTTCAGCATAAACTAATTAAAGTTGAAAAATCCGAAAATTCTTATTCACAGATGTTTTTAACACAAGGTTTTCCTGAATTATTTTACTATGAATTGAGTTTTTAATATGGACTTTATGACTGATAAACTTGAAATTTCAGATAGAATTATTCACCTTGAAAATGATTTTTGTGTAGTAACTAAACTTGCAGGTGAAAACAGTCAAACTGATATTCCAAAAATTTTCAAAGATGAAATTGAATTTAAATTAAATAAAAAAATTGATTTTATAGAATGTCCTCATCGTTTAGATATGCCTGTTTCTGGAGTTCAAATTATCGCATTAAATAAAGAAAGTTTTAATTTTTTTACACAGAATTTTTCTAACAATAAAATTCATAAAACTTATTGGGCGATAGTTGAAGGTATTCATGACTTACAATATCAAACTTTACAAGATTTTCTTGTTTTTAACACAAAAAAGCAAAAGGCATATCTTCATGATGAACAGGTTAGAAAGTCAAAAAAAGTTGTTTTAGATTTTAACATTTTTGCTCAAGGTCAAAAATATTCCTTTGTAGAGGTTTTTCCTCAAACTGGTAGAACACATCAAATTAGGGCACAACTTTCAAAAAATTTAATGGCAATTAAGGGGGATGTAAAATATGGTGCAAAAAGAAGTGATACAATTCCCGGAATTAGGCTTGTTGCTCGTTCTATAAAAACTCCTGTTCCTAATTCAAAGGAACTAAAAGAATTTACTTCTCAAATTTTTCCGATTGATAATTTATGGCAAAGTTTTATTGATTCTTACGAATTGTATAAACAAGGATTTTCTGATGGCAAAAAATAAACTTAATGGAAAAGATTCTTTTGAACAATATTATTTTTCTCTCTACAACGAACGATGGTCTTCTTTAAAAGAGAGTTTTATAACTGAGCCTTTATATGCAACTTTTCAAATTAATGATTGTAGTCCTTATTATCTTGATGCTGCAAGTGTTTTTGCAAGTAATTGTTTGCCTCTAAAAGAAGATTCTCAAATTCTTGATATGTGCGCTGCTCCTGGTGGAAAATCTTTGATTTTAGCTTCAAAAATGGATGAAAACTCAAATTTAGTTTGTAATGAACGCTCTGCTGA
>CALBXN010000102.1 GCA_937890485.1 uncultured Treponema sp. | reverse complement strand
TCTAAATCCATTTCATTTTTTGACATATTTTAATTCAGAATATTCTGTTTTCGTGTTGTATAAAACACAAAATATTTTCAAATATTTTGTGTGAAATACACAATATCGTTAATTAATTAACAAACACGATTGTACTTCTACAAATACATAAAATCAGCATGGGATTGTATTATTGTATTAATCACTTAATACAATCTAACTATATCGAACATATGTTCGTGTTATGAACTGAATCGAACGGATGTTCGAAAAAAATTTCCTTCCTTTATATATGGCAAAATCGCACTGCCATATCCATGAACATATGAACATATGAACATATATTCATATATGATTAAAAAAAGAACATATGTTTTCTGGTTGACCAGAACGTGCCTTTGTTTCACGTGAAACAAACAAGCGAAAAAAAACGCTTGTATTTTGTTTTCAGATAACTATAATAGTAAGTGAACACGGCAATAGTGCCGTATATATTCCATGGTTAAACAGAAAGGGAAAGGTAAATATCATGGCTACTAAGAATAACGCAATTACAATGGATATCACTATTGCAACAAGCAATCTTGAGAAGGCAGTACTCACAAGTACTGCAAGCAGTAAAGCAGTCGCTGAGATACTAAACACAATTAATGAACGTGAGCTTTACAGAGAATGCAATGTAGACTCGTTCAAGGCATGGATTGAAAACACACATAACGGTGACGTTTTCGGTATTGGATACAAGCAGGCAAAGTCACTGATTGATTGTTTCAATCATGTATGGAAACATGCGGAACTTGCTAACATTCCATGTGGTACTGCAAGCGCACTTGTGAGCGCATGCAAGAAGGACTCCGCAAAGGTAATCGCACTTGCAAAAGCAGGCAAGATAACTCCAAGTACTCCGCAAAAGGTAGTTCGTGAGTTACTCGTAAAGGAAGGACTTCGTAAAGACTCCGCAAAGGTAGTCGCAAAAGGTACTGACTCAATCGTTGACGATATCGCTATAGTAGAAAAGGCTCTTAAGGTAGTACTTGCAAGCCTTGAGAAAAAAGGCAAAGCCGATGAAAAGGCAAAGCTCGAAAAGGCATGGGACAATATCAAGGTAACAATTGACAAGTAAACAAAATGCAATCACTAAACGGCTCTTACGAGCCGTTTTTTTTTGCCCTAAATTTTCCATGACTTTGCCTTTTGCGCTCGTGTTTTAATAGGGTCAAAAAATTTGCCCCAGGTATACATGCGTGGGCATTTGCATACGTACATATGCGTGTGTATGTGCGTATGCATTTTCGCATTTTAATTGCTAATTTAAATTTTGCCCCAAAATTTCCCCCAAAGGATTCTGGTACACCAGAACTTCATACATGCATACATACACACATATAACAACGTTTAATTGGAAAAAACAAAATTTGCGGGATACTTGACATACATTTAGAAAATGCTATAATTATAATAGAGGTAGGCGAAAAGCCGATTTTAATTCTCAAAACCGAGTTCTGGTACACCAGAACAGCTAAACAGAAAGGAAGCAAACAAAATGAAGTTAAATGTAAATCCTATACTTGAGTTCACATCAATGGATAGAACAATCATGAAAAAAACATGCGCTATGTGTGAAAACCTTGTGAGCATGCTTGCTATGTACACAATCACAGATGATGCATGCATAGCGTGTGCAGACAATGGTGAGGTTTTCGTTACTGAAAAGGAACTGTATGAGGTTCTTGATGTTATCGGTAGAATGGTACGCATTACAGATGAAGCACCATGCGCATGCGATGGTACAGTAAAGAAATTGCTTGCTGTTGACTTTATCAAGTAGCTTGCATATATATCAGAACCATGCTATTATAATGGTAAGCATTGAGATGTTCGCATTTTAATGGCATGGTTCTGGTACACCAGAACATGAAATTCTAATTCAAAAAATCTGCTTTAAAATTTGAATTGAGAATTAAAAAATCAAAACAGAGTTTTATTTTTAGTTTTGAATTTTAGTTTTAAATTTTATTTTTGAATTTTGTTTTTAATTTTGAATTTTAATTTTGAGTTTTAGTTTTAAAAATGATTTTTGAAATTTAATTTTAATTTTGAATTTTGAAACTGATTTTTAAAATCTATTTTGAATCTAAAATTGGATTTTAAATTTTGCAGAAAGGAGTTTTGAAATGGGTATTAATTTTGAGAATATCGCTACATATATTTTGTATGTAGGTTTAAATGATAAGGACACTTATACTCAGATTATTGATGATGATTTTGCTATGCAGACAGTTAAGAATGTCGTTACAAATATCGTGGGTGGTGCTACGTTTACAAAATCATTCGGTCATTGGGTAGATGAATTCGGAAATGAAACTAACGAAACAAGTATTGTTGTTAAAATCGTTGGAACAGATGACGAGCATATTGAAAATATATGTTTTAAGCTGAACCATACACTTAATCAGAATTGCATTATGGTTGAAAAATCTGTTTCGCAGATTGCATTTGTATAATTGATATGACGATTACAGAGAGTATTAATTTTGAATTAAAAATTTTCGGGAGGAATAATTATGAATATGAAAAAACTGAAAAAAAGAATTCTTAAGATATATATTCAGCTTGCAATTTTTACAGTAATAATAACTTGTATTGAATTTTATTTATTGCATATTGTAATTGAAGCATTAATGTAAAATTCTTATTTTAATTTTGCGAGGTGAATTATGGATACTATGCACTATAAGAATGACAAGAATATTGCGGTGAGAACTATGGTTATTGAAAAATATATCGGATTCGGCAGAGATATTTTTTCGGCAGAGTTAGACCGTGGTCATAAAAATGGAACTGAAATCCATGTTGTAACAGATACTGCAATTATCAAAATTTACAATACACGTACACGTAAACACGTAACAGATTTAATTGCAAGACCGAATCAGATTAAGCGTGTTTATAATTCCAAGGGACAAAAAGCTCCAAGGTGGCTGTTAGATATTGCATATGAAAATCAAAATCGAGGTTTCAATTTGGTTTAATAATTTGAGATTGAAATTTTGCGGGAGGTTTCTATGATTCAGAAAACATATTTAAGTTATAAACCTATTATGCGATATATCCCTAAACCTTTATATGGATTGACTAAATATCATTCTTTTATTAAATATATTGCTGAAAATGGCAATTATCTTTGTGTAGTGGATGGTAAAATAGTTTCTAAAGATGAGGGAAATCAGATGTTTAAAGAACTTAAATCTAAACATCCAGAATGTAAAATTGAAAAAGAAATTTGCGATTTGAATAATGATGAAATTATTCGTTATATTGACAATCAAATTGACAAGTATGCTAATTATATTGATGACTATAATCAGTATAAGAGTGCTATGGATGCTAATGAACGACTTTATGATTTGATTAGAAAATTCAAATCCATTTGTTAAAATCGAAATTGAAATTGCGAGGTGTATTATGTATAGAGATTATGAAAATCCATGGGAACTTGAAGAATCTTTAAATGATTTTTTAGAATCACATCCTAAAGAAGAATGGGATGAGTATGATTATGAGACATATTATGAACTGAAAGACCGCATTAATTTTGCGTGGCAAGACCAAGAATATGACGAAATGAATCGTGACTATGCAGATGAAATGTGGATGTGGGAGAATTGTTATAATACTGATATGGATTGGGATGAGGATGTTCAGATTATGTATGAAGAATTTGAAATAATGCGTGAGTATGGAGAAATATAATTATGGTCTGAAATTTTGGGACGAAAATCCGTTCCAAGATTTGAAATCATAATTGAATTTCAAATTTAAAGTTCTGGTATACCAGAATCGAAATTAATTTTACGGAGGTACATCATGAAAAAGTGGCGTAATTTTGAAACTATGAATCCGACTATTAAGCACGAATTGATTTTGTGGCTGAAAAGAAATGATATATACTATGAAGTGTCAGAATGTTTTGACGGATGGCATTTTGAAATTCTGTGTGATGACATGGAATGTGAAGATGTAAATCGGTTTTTGGATGAACTTTACAGATAAGGGGTGAAATTATGAAACGAATTTTTAATAAGGTTATGTTTTTCTGCGGAGTAATTCTGTTTATTCTTGGAGTATGTTGTGCTGATTTTGAATGTTTATTAATACCAATAGCTATGACTTTTGGTGGTCTTGGAATCGCATATTTGAATAGGAGTGTGTATTATGAATATTACAGAAAATATGATAAAAAATTTTAGCATAATCATGCGGATATATTGGGATGATATATGTGTTGCAATTTATGGATATAATTCAGAATCAAAATTCTATACTGATTTTATAAATGAAATGGATAATTCTATTCCTAATGAACGTATAGAAGTAATACGTTTGACAAGATTTTAGGGGAGTGTTATTATAATTATAGAAATAAATTTTGCGGAACAATTTTGCATTACGAAAGGAGAATCGAAAATGGATTTTGAATTTGATTTTGAAAATGTGATTAGGGATTTTAATACGTTTAATAATTTTACGGAGTATGATGAAACTGAATGGGATTATCTTGATGATGATGAATTTTATGAACGCACAAAAGATTGGAATGTCCCATATGATGGAGAAGATTGGAGTGTCGAATAAATATTAAAATAATTTTGCGAGGTGAATTATGAAAATCGAATTTAATTTTAGAGCAGATATGACAGTTTGTGAACTTATACAATATCTTTTTGATGAATTACAGAAAGAAGCAAGACATACTGATGAAATAATTAATAATGGAAAATTCCGTGATGAAGTTAAAACTTGGACAATCGAGGGATGTATTGAACGTGAGAATCGACTTTATGATTTAATTGATGATATTTGTCTTAAAGCATCTCAAGTTGATAGATAAGTTCTGGTATACCAGAATCGAATTGAAATTCTGATTTGAAAAAGGAGAATGAAATGAAATATTATCTGACATATTATGAAGCATACCCTATATATGAGCCTGCTGAAGGTGGATATTATTATGAAGGTCGTAATGCGATTAAGTGGTGGGAATCAGAAGATATTAACGAACTTTTAAATTCGATTTCAAATTTTACCGAGGAATTTGAAATGGAAATGTTACCTTTTGATTTTGATGATATTAAAGACGAACTTAAAAAGTGGGGGTATTGTGTAGTAGCATTAACTCATGCAAAATATATTGGTGATGATGAATATTTAGTTATGGAAACTGAAAGAGCATTTCAGAAATACGAAGCGCATTGGCATCCATATGAATAAAAATTGAAACTGATTTTGCGAGGTGACATTATGAAAATGAGAGATTTTTTTGATAAGTTTGATTGTTTCTTTAGCAATTATAATAAAATTACAATGTTAGTAGAAAATTGTAAACATTCTTGTAGAGATTATAATATTACAACAGACGAAGCGGTTCATTATAAAGAGATGTGGTGGAGAAATTTAGAAATCGAATATTTCTCATTTGATTATGACAATGTATTATATATCGTAGCAAAGGAAGAAAATTGATATTAGATTTATAATGTGAGGTGCAATATGTTATTTGATATTTTACATCAAGAATTAGTTGAAACTTATATAAAAGATGGTACTTTATATCAGACTTTTATTGCTTATAATTATAATGGTAATGCTTATATAACTTTATATTATATTGATGGTGAACTTTACGATGTAGCTGTATAATTAGTGAGGTGAAATTATGAAAATTAATCTGAAAAAAGTAATTGGAATTATGATTCTTATTATAGCTTTTGAAGTAGTATATCTCATTGGGTTTTATATGCCTAACAAAGTTGTATATGGTAATTCAGAAGAAGAAATTGCCGAAGAAATTCCAATTTGCGAATCAGAATTGGAATCGGAAATTGAAAATCTAATTTCGGAATCGGAAATTGCCGAGGAAGATTTGACAGAAATTCCAAACGATGATATTATAATTATAGAAGATGAGCCTGTTGAAGAAGAAGTTGTTGAAGTAATTGAAAAAGAACCTACGCTTGAAGATATTTTAATTGAAGAATGTCCGTTCTGTGTAATTGATGAAATATATGAAATTGATTCTTATGCAGAGGGTAATTGGTATTGTTATTATCTGTTTGCAGATGGTGATGTTTATGTGGTAACACTTAAAAATGGTCATGTTGATATTTGTGTACAGTTGAATTAAGTTCTGGTATACCAGAACGAACTTTGAAAAAGGAGATTAAATTATGGATAAGAAATATGAAATTCGTTTGAATAATGTAAAACTCATGCATAATACTATGATTGATATGAATAATGAAAATGCATATATGGCATGGATATGGGAAATGCCTGATTGTCCAATGGAAGAAGATTTTGAATATTTTGCAGAAGATGAAGATAGGTATATGGAACTTTATACTTATTTTACAAAATTGCTGAAACGTTATGCTAAAGATGGTTTATTTAAACCATCAGAATCGGTACGAAATTTCGTTTTGAATTTTGGAATTGAAATTGAAATTCTGAATTAAAATTTGGGGGTGTGATTATGCCTAATGGAATACATAGTATAAAAGAAATTATATTTTGGTTAGCAGAAAATGCAATTTGTAATAGCGGTTGGAGAAATTGTGGACAGAAATATTTTATGGCAGAAGAATTAGAAATTTCAGTTGGTGAACTTGAAGCCGTATGTGAATATCTTGGTATTAATTTAGAGGAAGATTTTGAGGTGTAATTATGAAAAGTATAAAACAGATTCTAATGGAAAGAGATGAAATGACGGAAGCTGAAGCCGAAGAATTGATTGCAGATGTAAGAGAAGAGTTGACATTTGCTATGGAAACAAATGACTTTGCTTATGCAGAGGATATTATGTATGGAGATTTAGGTTTGGAAATGGATTATATATTTGAACTTTTGATTTGAATTTTGTGAGGTGAATTATGGTTTATACTGTAGATTATATAATGCATGGACATTATACTGTAGAGGTAGAAGCTAATTCGATTGAAGAAGCAAAATCGAAATCTGAATTAATATTCAGTGAAGCAGATTTCGGTGAAGCATCAAATATTGATGGAGATTTATATTGGATAGAAGATGAAGATAATAATATTAGTTATATGCTTTAAATTCGAAACTGAAATTGCGGGAGGATATTCAAATGGAAATTAAAGATTTGGTCAAACAGTTTTATCCTAATGCTAACATGAGCATTATGGAATTATGTCCATATTATGATTCAGCAAAATCATTTTATGGTAAAGCAAAAGTTATCGAAATCGAAAATGATGTTTTTCTTATGAGTTATGATACGATTGTGGCTTTCTTTAATCGTAATACAAAAGTTGCCAAGGTAATTGGCACTTATAGTGCAACAACTTTAAGGCATATTAAAGAATTTCTTAAGCAGAGTGGTTTTAAAGCTGAAACTAAAAAGCAGATTGAGAAAGATTATATAGAAGAGGTGGCATAATGTATAATGAACGTGCGGAGTATATGAAATCTGTAGGCAAAATTGCAGTTACTGCTTTGATTACAATGGCAGAATTATGGGAACAGATAGAGTTCGAAAGAGAAGATGCCTTTGAAGAATTATTTGATTATTATCCACTTGACAAATCATTCGATGAATTTGTTTTTGAATTTTCAGAATGGTTTAACAATTGGAATGAGAAAATTTGACATACACTTAATTAAATGCTATAATATAATTGCGGTGGGGAGATACAACATTGTAACCATGTGAACCTCCTTTCTAAATATAAAACATTTTTCCCCACCGCAATTCCAATTAATTATTTCAAAATCGAATTCAATTTTGAAATTGAAATTCGAAATCAAAAAGGAGAATTGAAATGAAAAACAGATACAGAATTTATGGAACAGTACAAGTTGACGTTGCAGTTGAAATCGAAGCGCACTCACTTGAAGAAGCTATGGAATATGCTTGGGATAATTATCGTATGGAAGAATACTGTAATGGTACAGTTGGTTGTGAAGATGGTGGATATGAATTTGACGATGCTGAACTGACTTGCTGTTGCGATGTTGAATGGACAGAAGATGGTGCAGAAATTGTTGAAGAGAATATTGAAGAGGAAGATGAAGAAGAGGAAGAAGATGATGAAGAATAGTTCAATTAATTGAACTTTAAAATTGAATTGCGAGGTGGATTATGAAAGTTTATTCTGAAGTTTCATTAATAGATTTTAACTTTTGGGGTGGAGCAAAAGATACAGTTGAAGAATTATATGAAGAAGATTTTGACATAATTCAATCGGCTATTGAAGAAATAGAATGTGATGAAAATGGTATGATTGAAGAAGTAGACCTTAATGATATTATATGGTTTGAAAGAGATTGGATTGCACGTATCCTTGGTTATGAAGATTTTGAAGAACTGATAAGAGATAGACAACGGAATTGAAATTCGATTTTAAATTTCAATATGAAATTCTGAAATGAGGTGTATATTATGAGTCGTTATCCTAAAAAATGTTTTTCAATAAATGAAATTACAACTCGTAATGCAAAAGCTGAATATGATAAGAAGAAAAAACTTTGGTATAAAGAAGCTGAAAGATTATTCCCTAATTATTGGGATATAGAAATAAGAGAACGTATTAAACTGCGTGATATTATTAGCAAGAGTATAGGATTTTATATTTAAACAACAGAAAGGAATTCAAAATGAAAAAGTGGAACGTATATAAAGTTTATGCA
>CALBXN010000101.1 GCA_937890485.1 uncultured Treponema sp. | reverse complement strand
AATTTTTATTTCAACACAAGGAAGAACTTCCCCTACACATCCTTTTCTATTCTTTTTAAAATTTCTTAAAGATAAAATTGGCGCAGTTTCTGTCATTCCATATCCTTCTAAAAGTTTAAATCCTATTGCACTATAAAATTCATCAACTTCTTTTTGCAATGCACCACCACCAGAAATAGCAGCAACAAATTTTCCTCCAAGTTTTTCTCTGATTTTTTTGAATACTAATATATCGCCTAAAGCATTTAATGGATACAACAAAATAAAAGGAATTGCTGAAAAAATTACATCAAGGAATCGTAATCTTCTCTTGAACTGACAAACACTACCTGTCAAATGTGATTTTAACCAAGAATATTTTTTTCCAACAGAAATAAAAAATTTAAACATTGCGTATTTTATTCCACCAGTTTTTTTCATTGAACGATAAACGCCTGTAACTAAAGATTCCCATAATCTTGGAACGCCACACATCCACTGGGGCTTTATTGTTGCAAAATCTGAAAGCATTACAGAAGCAACTGGTTTAGAATAGGCAACTCCAGATTTCAATGCAATAACGATATACTGAATACAACGTTCAAAACTATGCCATATAGGAAGAACTGACATCCACATTTCATTTTCTTTTGCAGGTAAAACATTTGGAATAATTTCTAATTGTGCTAAAAAATTTCTATGAGTTAACATAACACCTTTTGGAGTTCCCGTTGTTCCTGAGGTAAAAATCATTGTTGCAACTTCATCTCCATCAGTCATTTGCATTTCTGATTCAATAATTGCTTTTAAGTGAGGATCTTTATCTAAAAGATTTTTTCCTTCTTCTAGTAAATCATTGTAAAAATATACTTTAATTCCTAAGTTTGCTGCTTTTAAAATTATTTCTTCGTCACAAGAATCAAATAAAATTGCTGTGTGTAATATAGGAGCTAGTGGTTCTTCTTGCATATGCTTTAATGCAACAGATACTGGTGTATCACTATCAAAAGGAACTTCATCTTTATCATCTAAAACTTTTTGAAGTTGTTTTGCATTTTCAAAAAACGAAACTTTACAACCTGCATAACTTAGAATAAATCTAATTTCATTTCCCATTGAATCACAACCTCTAGGAACATTACATGCCCCCAAAGACATAATTGCAAAATCACTTATCATCCATTCTCTTCTGTTGTCAGATATGATTCCGATTGCATCACTTCGTTCAATACCAATATCACGTAATTTAACTGCAAAGGCAATAATTTCTTTATAAACTTGTTTGTATGTGTAAAATTCAAATTTTCCGCTTTTATTTTTTGCTGCTTGAACTATTGATGTTCCAAAATTATAAGCTCTATCTTGAAACATTAGTGGCAAATTTTTAGGTAAAGTTTTGTCTATAGTAATTTCTTTATTTTTTTTCATAAATCCCCCAGAAATTTCAATTTGTATTTTGACATTATCACACTTTTTGTCATTATGCAATACTAAAAATATTATTTATTTAAAATATTATTGATTTTGATACAAATTTTTCGTAATATAGCATTTATGGAAATGATTACTTATCTTGCAAAAGTTGGAGAACTAACTTTAAAAGGCGGAAATATAAGAGAATTTGAACGCCGACTTATTCAAAATACACAACTTTATCTTGAATCAATAAAATCAAAAGTAACTTTGCGTGCAGGAAGAATGTACATTGATTGTGAGCCTGCTGGATGTGAAGCAGTTGAATTTGCACTTTCACATCTAATCGGAATTACAGGTTGGGCAAAAACTAGAATTTGCGAAAAAAATATTGATTCTATAAAAGATGCTGTAATGCAAGAAGCCTTATTTGCAAAAGAACGGGGTGCAAAAACTTTTAAAATTGAATCTCGTCGAAGCGAAAAAAATTTTCCATTAAATTCTTATGAACTTAGTTGCGAAGCTGCCAGTGATATTTGTGAACAAGATTTACTAAAAGTTGACGTTCATAAACCAGATGTAACAATAAACATTGAACTTAGAGAACGTTGCTTTGTTTATAGCGACACCATAAAAGGTTGTAGAGGTTTACCAGTTGGGACTGGCGGAAAAGGACTTTTACTTTTATCAGGAGGAATAGACTCTCCTGTTGCAGGCTACAGAATGATGCGTCGTGGTATGAAAGTAGAGTGTTGCTATTTTCACGCATATCCATATACTTCAGATGAAGCAAGAAAGAAAGTAGAAGATTTGGCACAAATTATCAGTCATTACGGATTAGAAACCCACGTAAACATAGTTCCATTTACTGATGTTCAAATGAAAATAAAAAAACTTGCTTCAGAAATGCCAGAAGCTCCAGACGGATTAAAAACAGAAAGTTATAGCACCCTACTTCTTAGAATGTGTATGATGAAAACAGCAAATTTATTAGCAAAACAAATCCACAGTCAGTGTATCATCACAGGAGAAAGTTTAGGTCAGGTTGCAAGTCAAACTGTAGAAAATATGGAAGTTACCGAAAGTTGTTCTGATTTTCCACTTTTAAGACCATTAGTTGGAATGGATAAAGAAGAAATTGTAGAAACATCAAAATTTATAGGAACTTACGAAACTTCTATCCTTCCGTACGAAGATTGTTGCGTTTTATTTTCACCAAAACATCCTGTAATTAGGGCAAAAGTTGAAGTTGCACAAGAACTCTACAAAGCAATGCAAGTTGACGATTTGATTCAAGAAGCATTTGAAAAAAGAGAAGTAAAACAATTCTTGGTAAGAGATTTTGTTGCAGAAAACTTCTCAAACAAATAAATTTAATACTAAGTGAAATGTTATAAACTAGATTGTGCCATGAGTTTATGAACAAACTCAGTACAATCTGTTTGTAAATTTAAGTTTTCAGTTTGGTTTTTAATTTTATTATAATATTCGTCATCAGAAAATAGTTTATTAATTTTTTCACTAATGTCTTTTGGATTTTGAATAAACCATCCAGCCTTATTTTCATAAACAAAACGAACATTTCCTAATTCTTGACCATGAATAAAAGTTGAAAGTATGACAGGAATATTAGATGCCAACATTTCAAGAACAGTTGAAGTTCCTCCTTTTATTATTGCACAGTCAGAAAGTTTTACAAGTTCATCTAAAAAAGAAACAAAACCAAAAACAAACAAATTTAGTTTAGGATGTACTTTTTTTAACATTTCCAAAGTTTTTTTAGTTTTCTTTCCTCGTCCACAAACAACAATAATTGAAAAATCTACTTTTTTTGTAATAAATTCAGTAATTATCTTTAATGTTCCAGGTAAACCTTCTCCACCGCCAGCAATTAAAACAACGCGTTTATCTTGGGGTATTCCATATTTTTCTCTTAACGATACAACTTCATCTTTGGTTGTTTGTGATAAAAATTTGTTATTTATTAAAAAAGGCATAATTTCAATATCATCAGGATTATATTCGCATTTTTTTACAGCAAAATCCTTTACTTGTTGTGAAAAAACATATGATTTTATTCCTTTTACAAAAAACCAAGTTGAAGGTGCAGTAAATGGGTCTGTTACAACCATAGAAAGATTGACATTTTTACCACTTTTTCTAATCGCAGTTTTTGCAGAAGGTGTAAGTGCAAAATGAAAAGAAATAATATCTGTTATATTATCATTAATAATTTTTTCTTTTAAATAATGAGAAGTTTGAGGATTTAAGAATTTTTGTGTAAAAGTTTGTACAGCACGTTTTTGTCCAAGTTCATAAACAATATGCCATAATCCTGGGGTTACAGTACACATAGAATGATACCCTTTTTCAAAAATCAGTTTAGAAACAAAATTTGCCTTGTCAAAACCATTTACAAGTTGAACGTTTGCATCAGGATACAGTCTTTCTATATGAGATTTCAACACTTTCGCAGGAGCTAAATGCCCACCTCCAGTATTAAGATACAATAACATAAAATTGCGTTTAGACATAAAAACCTCGTAAAATTCATTATACAGCAATAATGCTACTTACACAAAAACAAAATTATATGTATACTTTACTAAGATTGAATTTTTTTTCTCAATCAATTATATTATATAACTTTTTTCAAATTTTTAAAGATTATTAAGGTGAAAAATGAAGAAAATCGATAAAGAAAATTTATATAATTTGTTAGATATTAGTCATTCCTATCTAAAAGGATTTAAAGATGATTCAACGCAAACTCCAACGTTCAATGATGATATCGATATTTCTTTACAAACTGATAAATTTAGTGAAAAACAACAAAACATACAAAAAACTTCGTCAGGAATTACTTTAGAAACTCTAAATGAAAAAATAGCAAAATGTGATAGATGTGGTCTTTGTAGAGGACGAAAACAAACTGTTCCAGGAGTGGGAGTTTCGCATCCATTAGTAATGGTTATAGGAGAAGGACCAGGAGCAGATGAAGATGCCCAAGGTATTCCATTTGTAGGAAAAGCAGGTCAACTTTTAGACAAAATGCTCATAGCAATAAATTTATCAAGAAATACAAATTGTTACATTGCAAATGTTATAAAATGTAGACCACCTGCAAACCGAGACCCATTACAAGACGAATGTGCATCTTGCATGCCTTATTTAGAAACTCAAATTCACATTTTAAAACCTGCTATGATTTTAGCTGTTGGAAGAATTGCTGCCCACAATCTTTTTAATATTTCAGACCCTGTTAATAAAATGCGTGGAAAAATTTATGACGTATATGGAATTCCTGCAATGATGACATATCATCCAAGTGCCCTATTACGCGATGAAAGTTTAAAAAGACCAGCTTGGGAAGATTTAAAGCTTTTTAGAAACAGACTAGATGCACGTCTTAGAGAGTTATAACTAGAAGAAAATAGGATTTTTTGATGTCATTATTTTTAGAAATTCTTGTAAATCTTCCACTTCCTCAAAGTTTCACTTATAAAAATTTATCTTCCGATGAAAAAAAATACAAAAAGGCACAAGTCGGAATGCGATGCGAAGTATACTTTGGTTCAAGAAAGATGATAGGATGTATCATAGGAATTTCAGAAAACTTACCAAAATCTTGTACTGTTGCTGAAGAAAAAATAAAACCTATTTTAAGAATCATTGATGATGAACCTTTATTCTTCCAGGAGCAAATTAAACTTTCAGATTGGATTTCAAAATATTATTTATGTTCACAAGGCGAAGCATTATTTACAATGCTCCCCTCAGGAAAACGAGAAACAAGTTTTTCATCCCTTTCATTTGAAGAAGATGAAAAATCATTTTCACAAAAACAATTATCTGATGAACAAAAAATTGCAATAGACGAAATTTTAAATTCCGATAAAAAAAATATTTTTCATTATTTATATGGAGCAACAGGCACTGGAAAAACCGAAGTATTTTTATCATGTGCAGAAAAAATAATTTCTCAAGGACAAGGTGTAATTTATCTTGTTCCAGAAATTAGCCTAACTCATCAAGTTATCGAAGCAGTAACAAAACGCTTTGGAAACAATGTTGCAGTACTTCATTCAGGATTAACTGGAAGTCAAAAATTAAAAGAATGGAAACGAATTTTAACTCAGGAAGCAAAGATTGTAATTGGTGCACGAAGTGGAATTTTTGCACCTGTACCAAATTTAGGCTTAATTATAATTGATGAAGAACATGATGGTTCATACAAATCAGGAAACACACCTCGTTACCATGCAAGGCAAGTTGCAATGAGAATTTGTACAGATAAAAAAATACCTTTGATTATGGGAAGTGCAACTCCTTCAGTAGAAGCATGGCATTTAATGAAAGAAAATAAAATTCAAACTCATTATTTAACAAAGCGCTTAGCAGGTGGATGTCCACCTGAAATACAGATTGTAAATCTTTCTGAAACATCTCCAGATGGAAGAAAAACTGAAGGATGCATTTCTCCACAACTTGAAGACGAAATTCGCTTAACTTTACAAGAAAAAAAACAAATAATTTTATTTTTAAATCGTAGAGGCTTTT
>CALBXN010000100.1 GCA_937890485.1 uncultured Treponema sp. | reverse complement strand
CTCCTTCATAGTCTTTATATCTCTTCATACAATCTTTTCTTTTTACTAAATATTTTTTTAGTTCTTCTAATTTTTCTACTTCATCACATTCTCCGTCATATTTATATTTTAGGGCTTCCACATATTCTATCATTTTTTTATATTCTTTTTCAATAGTTTTTCTAGCAGAGTAAAGTCTGCTTTTTACCGTTCCCTCAGGAATACCGAGAATTTCTGCAATCTCAGGCAGACTGTTCTGACCGAAATAATAGAGTACAACACAGGCACGCTTGTCCGCAGGCAGACTGTCTATTATCTTCTGAACGGAAGCACTGACCTCTCTGCGTTCAATCAGATCAAACGGCAGAGAATCCTCAACAGGAATTTCAAATAAAGATTTTTTTAACTCTTGACCTGCTCTGAAAGCTGCTACATAATGTGGAGCAACAGAAACTTTATCACCTGTTTTAGGATTTCTTGCAGATACTTTCCCTTTTCTGAGTCTTAATTCGAAAGTACCAAAACCTCTCAATTCGATTGTTGATGAATTTTTTAATGAATTTTTAACCTGTTCTAAAAAAGAATCAATTACAGTTTGCACTGTTTTTTTGTCATAACTAGTATCTTCATACACAGCTTCAACAAGTTCAAACTTTGTAACTTTTTTCATTGATTAATAACTCCCAAAATATCCCAATCAAACAAAATCTTTTTTACTAAAACACAATTGTTTAATAAACAAAAAAGTTGCAGACCGTCTAAACAGAAGACAGAACCTACAACCTTTTCATTCTAGTTTGCAGCATTAAATGAAGCATTGTATAACTTCATCATGCGTGATTTTTTTCGAGACACAGAATTTTTTGTCAAAATACCTTTTCCTGCAGCTGTATCAAGCTCTTTTACAAGTACTTTGAGTTTTTCTGAAGCTAAAGCTTCATCTTTAGCGTGAACAGCTTCTACAAATTTTCTAGCAGCTGTATGAACAGCACTTTTTGTAGATTTATTACGCAAACGACGAACTTCGCTCTGCTTGTGTCTTTTTTCAGCAGATGATTTCTTTCCTACCAAAGGAGAACCCCCCAAACAAAAACTAAATATATTTTACTAAACATAAAAGCATTAGTCAAGTAGTATAACAAGATGCTTTATGTGTAATTTCTTTTTGCATAAGAAATAATGATGTAAAAATAAAGCCTGCACAGTATGTACAGGCCTATTTAAACAACCAAGAGATTTTATTTAAAATCCTTCGGTCTACGTTCAAGTCTCTTACATTGTGTACATTCAGCAACATTCTTTAATCTGCCACTTTCGAACAAAGTTTTCATTACTACTTCACCACCACATGAGCAGAGAAATTTATGAGTAGTAACCGAAGTACGAGAGTTTTTACTTGCTCCTGCCATAAGTTATCCTCCGAAATAAATGATTAATATAAATTATATTGACAAGTTTAATTAGTGTCAAGCAAGTTTTCAATTTTACTGCAAATTAAAGAAATACTTTCATAGCAAACCTTTGTGTGAGGAATACTATTTATAAAAATAGAACCATATCTTTTTGTAATCAATCTTTTATCTAAAATAGTTACTACACCTTTGTCAGTTGATTTTCTCATTAACCTTCCAAAACCTTGTCTAAATTTAATAACAGCTTCTGGAACACTTAATTCCATAAAGGAACTTCCTCCACGTTTTGTAATGGCTTCACTACGAGCAGCAAAAACTGGATCTGATGGAACTCCAAAAGGTAACTTAACAATAATTACATGAGAAAGAGCATCTCCTGGAACATCTACCCCTTCCCAAAAAGAATAAGTTCCAAATAATACACTATGGGTATCCTTTTTGAACTTTTCTAATAAACGGAATCTATCATCATCACCTTGTTTATATAAATTTATTCCACTTCGTAATAAACCAGAAAAACAAGCATCATAAGCACTTTTTAATGATTCATAAGAAGTAAATAGAACCAATGCTCTTCCTTCACTTGCTCTTATCAATCGAGGCAATACATCTTCAACATAGGATTGAAAATTAAATTCATCTGCACCTTGACCATCACTAGGAATTGCCAACATAACGTTTTTATCATAAGAAAAAGGAGAATCAAAAAAGCCTTGCAAAATTCGTTTGGAATCTTCAAATAAAACACCATTTTTACGCATCCAAAAACTAAAATTAGAGGCAATTCCTAAGGTTGCTGATGTACAGACAACGGTTGAAAAAGGCTCAAAAACTCCCTTATGTAACAAAGATGACATATCTAGTGGAGTTTGATAGTAATTTATGTATTTGCCTTTATCTATCCAAAAAACTTTATCAAGATTTTCATCCCAATGGATAAAATTAACACAAAAGGCAGCAAAAGATTCTAATCGATGTAAAACAGTTGTGGCTTCCCATACAGAATCAACTTTTTTATCTTCCTCAGAAATACCATTTAAAAGATTGCCTATAAGTCTGTTAATTACTAATAAATCAGCAGAAATAAGGTTAAATGAATCAAATACTTCAGAATAATCATATTTTGGATTAACATGAATTCTTATAGAAAGATTTTTATTCATCAATTTTTCTGTAACATCTTCTAATTCTGTCAAATGACTTTCTAACAAAGCAATTTGATTAACTAAATCCCCTATACAACTTTCTTCAGTAGATAATGTTTCTAAAGCAAAAATTAATCCAGCCTTATTTCCTTTTCGAGAACGATAAATTAATCTAAGTTGTTTTTGTAAACTAAAACGATTAAAGCAATCTGAAAAGAAACTTGTTGCAGAATTTTCAATTCCGTGAGCTTCGTCAAAAATTAATTTTTTATAAGGAGGAAGAACAGCCTGATTTTCGTAACCATTCGCAAGACGCATTTCAATATCAGCAAAAAGTAAATGATGATTTACAACTAAAAGTTGTGCACTAGAGGCTTCTTTTTTTACCTTCATAACAAAACATTTTTCTTTATATGGACAATGTTGACCTCTACATCCATCAGTTTCTGAATTTATTTTTTGCCACAAAGATTCACTTGGTAAAAAAGACAAATCAGATTTATCACCAGATTTTGTAACTTTTAGCCATTCTTGAAGGTTATCTAATTCTTCTTGTTCCTCTGTAAATAAATCAATTTCATTTACAGTTTCATTAAATCTACGTAAACAAACATAATTTTGGCGACCTTTAACAAGTAATGATTTTATTTTTGTTCCAGTAATTTTTTGTGCAAAAGGTATATCTTTTTCAAAAATTTGTTGTTGTAAATTAATTGTTCCTGTAGAAATTACAATTCTTTCTTTATTTTGATTAGCCCAGATTATTGACGGTATTAAATATGCAAAAGATTTTCCAACTCCAGTTCCTGCTTCAAAAACACCAATTTTATCTTCATTAAAGGATTGACAAATTTTTTTTAACAATTCAATTTGAGCATCCCTTTGTTCAAAATTTGCAGTAAGGCAATCCATCGCCCCACCAGTAGAAATCAAACCTGCAAGATTTTCAATATTTAGTGGAATTTGGGCTTCTTGTGAATAATCTAAATCTTCAAACATAATAAAAACCGATAAAAAAAGGCTTAATCCTAAAAAAAGAATTAAGCCTTAAAACATCTCCTAGGGGAATTGAACCCCTGTTGTCGGGATGAAAACCCGATGTCCTAACCACTAGACGAAGGAGACATGTACCTTACATTTATGAATATAGCAAATATAAAATTTTATGTCAATAAGTTTTGAAAAATATTTTTAATATTTTACATACTCATTTCTAATTTAGAAATAATTTTTTTATGTAATTTTTTCGAATCTTCATCTTCCAAGCCTAAAGAAATTCCCTTTTGCAGATCTTTTAATGCAAGTGAATAATTTGAATCATTATAATAAGCCAATGCTTTTCTATAATAAACATGTGATTGATATTCATTAATTTCTAAAGATTTATCAAAATATTCAAGTGCTTTTTCATTGTCTCCTAAAACACTATAGACAATACCAACATAATAAAAAGATCTAAAACTAGATGGATCATAGGTACAACTTGCAAGAAAATCTTCTAATGATTGTTCAAAGGCATTCATGGCAAATTTTGCCATTCCTCTATGTTTGTATATAACTGATAATACAATATCATTAGGAGATGGTTTAGCTTCAATAATTTTAGTATAAATTTCAACAGCTCTTTCTAAGTTACCAGTATTATGAGCATGTATTGCCTCTAAAATCATATCATCAATTGTACCACGAATATAAGGTGAGGCTTGATCGGTTGGACTTTTTTCAATTACAGCACCTAAATCATCAGTATTTTTGTCTAAAATCACACCACGAGTAATATTATCTGCTAAATCATAAAAGTTCTCGCGTCTACAATCAAGTTCCTTATTTAATTTATTTTGATAATCTCTAATTTCCTGAAAAATAATATCTGACAAACTTAAACTTGCATTCAAAGATGCTAATTTTCGTCTTAAAGGTAAATCAAAAGGTGAAAATTCTGATTTATAGACCAATTCATGCTCAACTTCAGCCCAGGCATCTTGCAAAATTGTTCTAACTTGAATTTCACAAACTAACCCTTCTGGTACTGCAGAAGTATCTACTTTAAATTCTTCTGGTATTTCTACTAAAAAATGAATTGATTCATATCCAAATTCGCTGAAAGTTCTGTCTGCACCCTTACGCTCTATTTCAATAATATTAAATAATTTTGAAATTTGATCTTCCACAGTTTTTAAATCTTCCAAAAAAGCACAAATAACACGAATTCCAAGCAAATCTGTAAGCGTAGGTAAACTTTGTTTTCCCAATGAAGATGGTCTAACTCTAAGTAATTTTTTATAGTAACTGCTAAAATCTTTTATTCGAGTTTTAAAAGTTGGCATAGAGGCTAACTTAAGATTTTTTTTCAATTTTTGTTCAATACTAAACAAAATTGCAGTTAATACTGGTCTATAAGTATCATAGGAAACTTGTAATTTTTCTTTATTAGGAATTATTGATTCTGTACTCATTAAGCACAGTTTAACATAAAACAATTAATAAATCAAATAAAAAAAGCTATCCGATGAAGTATTCTTCAATCGAATAGCTTTTCAATAGAACTAATTAAATAAAATCTTATTCAATTGTTTCTACGTCTTCTGAAAGAGAAGATGTAAATGCTTCTTCTGTAGCCATCTTCTGTTTTTCAAGGAATCTTTCAACTTGGTGTGCACCAAAACGAGTCATTTCTGCGTTTTGTTTTGCTGCTTCTTTAGCACCAATAATTCCCCATAAATCTTCATCAGCAATATCTCTTTCTGATGTAAGAACTGCTTTGTCATAAATAACTTTTACGTCTTTGAAATATCCGATAAAATCATTTCCGTCATGCATAGCATCACGAGTGATTTGGAATCCTGTGAATTTAACATAAGGAATTCCACGAGGATAAATAGGAATCAATCTTAATTCTCTATTTCTAACTTCAGTTACATATTGAGGGTTATTCCACTGCAATTCTTTCCATCCATCAAAACCAAGATATCCCATGAAATAACGTCTTTCAATGTTGTCGTTATCTTTGAGAAGAACATATAGTCCGTGAGGGAAGTTCATTCCCATTGTTGTAACTGAAACAGATTTTACTGTTCCAACATTTTTTACAACTCCGTAACCATCTTCAAAGCGTGTTTTTCCACTTGCTTTTTCTTCATCTGTTTGAGGTTGGATATTACCATCTTCATCAGCGGTTGCCATTGGTTCATATGCAGGAATTTCAAAAGCTGGTGAGATACGAGCATTTGAGTTTACAGCATAAGATGGGAATAAAATTCTTACACCCATAACATCTTTTCCAGCAAATGGAACTTTTGCTGTTTCACGAACAGGTGCAGGAATAACAGTTGAACTTGTCAAACTATTAATATTTCTTGCTGAAGAATTTAAAACTACTTCCCAGTTTTGCATAGCAAGAGAAGTTTTCATTAATCCTTTTTGTTCGTCAGTAAATGTTGCACCAGCTGTTACACTGTAATCCATTACTGTTCTTCCGTTCTGTGTAGGATTACCATTTTCATCTGCAACAATATCTGGCTCCATCAAAGTGAAGTCGATAAGTACTGCTTCATCTGCAAATGCTAATGATCCAACAAGGAGGAACGCCATTACTACTAAAATGAAAGTTCTTTTCATTCAAAGCTCCTTTTATACACGTTATGTAGCCCTGTATATACAAGTATATCAATGTTACGAAATTTGTCAACGCTTTTTTTAATTGTTTGACAAAATTTCATTCTCATCAAATATTTTTCTACCCTCAATGTATATATTTATTTTATCAATTTTTCTGAAATTTCTAAAAATATTTTTCTTAAAAATTTCAGCACCTTCCCTTAAAACAGAAACTTTATTATCAGGAAATAGAGCTTCTGATGACAAATCTATATAAAGTATACCATCTCTAACAAAACATGTTTTTAATTTAGTTCCCGGAGCAAAAATATGTTTATATCGCTCTCCTATTGGACCTAATAACAATTCTGAAACATAAAGTTCTACTTTATCCACAAATTTATTTCTTGGATAATACCTATTTTCTGCAAAAAGTCCTTCTTTATCTAAATTTTCAAAAAGAAAAACACTTCTTTGAGAATATCCTTTTAAGAAAAACATTATCAAAGAAAAAATTAAGGCAAAAAACAAAACACCAAGAAATATTTTTGAAGCAACATTTGCTCGAGTCATTTTTTTTAAAGTATCTGAAATATTTAAATCTATCATTGTGAAATTGTAAATCCTCTAGAATGTTCAAAATGAGTAACAAAGGAACTCACTCCATTATATATCCCTAAAGCAATTTTACGCAAGTAGTTTCTATCAGATAATAATAATGCTTCTTCTGGATTAGAAACGAACCCTACTTCAACTAAAACACTTGGCATATTTGCATTCCTTACAACAAACCATTCTTCTTCTTTTAGGCCTCTGCTTTTTGTTAAATCACCAACTTGTTTTTTCAAACCATCATCAATAAATTTTGCAATTAAAATACTTTCTGTTGTAAATTCTTCCTCCAACATAGAATTCAAAATTGGTAGAATTTCTGCATCAACATCAGTTTCTTTTAAAATATTTCTTCTGTATCCTGGACTTAAATACCAAGTTTCAAATCCTTTCGCTTTTTTATCAAAAGCTGAATTTGCATGAATTGAAACATACACAATTGCTTCATTTTCAGCAAGTTTTACAGAATTTGCAATATCAACACGTTGTTCCAAAGTTAAAAATACATCAGTTGAACGAGTCATCATAATTTTTTTATCTGGATATTTTGATTTTAAAAGATTATTTAGTTCCAAAGCCACATTTAAAACAATATCTTTTTCATTTAGTGATGTTTTTTTGCCGTTTTTAGTTATTGTTCCGATAGTTCCTGGATCTTTTCCGCCATGACCAGGATCAATAAGAATTGCACCAATTTTAAAATTTGTATCTAACAATGGCGTTGAAAATAAATCCTTTGCTTTTTCAAGTAAATCTTTATGAATATACACAATATCATTTTTTATAAAAGGAGCACTTGTAACAGAAAAATCTTTGAAATTTGAAATTGCTATTTCTTGATTAAGTGCAAAGGCAAGAGAATTTCCATCTTTTTCTAAAATGCCAGATTTAGTCATTGGGTCCCAAAATAAATTTGAACCAAGTTGAGAAGAGGCTTCTTGAACAGAAATATATTCATCATTTGCAAAGAGAAAAAAATTAAAAAATAATAAAATTGTTGAAAATAAAATAATTTTTCGCTTCATTTTGCCTACTCTACTCTATCATCATGAAAACTGTCAAAATAATACAAAGCACCTTGTATTCCACCTCTTAACAGATAATGCCAAAATTTTTCATTTGAAATAAAAATTTCACAGTTTGAAATTTCAGTAAAAAGTTTTATCGTTTCTTTTATCGTACGATAATTCCAATCTCTTAAGGATGAGGTTTCTATTTCCATTGCAATCTGTTCAAAATTTTCTAAATCTAACTTAGTATTAAAAGCCGATGGAGGAAAATTTGTATCTAAATCTTGTTCCAAAAATTTAGTTGTTTCTTCATTGTTTGGTTCAAGTCGCAAAACGATAGAACTAATGATTTTTTCAGCTTCTAAAATTGATTTTTCGTGGTTTTCTGATAAAGTAATTACATTTCCGCACTTTTCTACATTATTTGTTGGAAATTTTACTTCATCGCCTTCTTTACTTCTGATAAAAATATCTTTTAAATACGAATTCTTGTTTTTTATATCAGAATTAATTCCATAAATCTTAGAAATTTTTCCAGGAATTGAAATCCATGCTCTTTCTGCACAAACCTTAGGAGTTTTACACATTTTTACAAGTATTTTTTCTGAATTTATTGATAATTCTGTTAATATTTCAAGTTCCTCATCAGAAAAATTTGGATTTTCACCTAATGCAAGCAAAATACCTTGTTTTGTTAAATTTATATCAGAAGAATAAGGGAAAGTCCAACCAGACATATATCCACCAGATAGTCTAGCGGCAATTTCTCCAATCATTATGCCTTTTGAAGTAAGTTTTATATCACCTTTTGCAGCACCACAAGTTAATCCTAAAGATTTTACACCTTTACAAAATTCAGTTACAACAGAAAGAATTTGTTCTTTTGACAATTTTGTAGGCATTGTGTGCCCCATTTCAATAAAATATGGAGGATAAAAAATATGTCTATCGGCAAAACCTGTAATAATAATTTGATTTTCAAATACTAAAGCGTCAATAGAAAATTCATCTCCGTCCATAAATTCTTCTAAAATTGCACGGTTTGTTCTTGAATTTTTAATGCTATCTTTTACAGCTTCAACAAAATTATTTATTTCTTCAAAATTATCAATTTTTTTACAACCTCTAGCACCCATATTATCGCAGGGTTTTACAACTAAGGGATTTTTTAAATCAAATTCTAATGATGATAAAAATTCTTTTGGATTAGATTGAATTTTTGATAAATCATTTTCTGTTAAAACGGTAAATTTAGGAGAACTAACTTTAAAATTCTTAAAACATTGTCTCATTAGAGCTTTGTCACTTGCATTTTTTGCAGATTGATAAGAATGTCCATTTAAATTAAGGTTTTCAGTAACAAAAGCCACTGATTTTGAAAAATCTGTACCAGCGGTAAAAACTCCATGCAAACCTTCAGAATCATGAATTTTTTTTGCATAAGTTAAAAGGCCTTGTTCATCTTTTAAATCTATACATTCAAAAACATCAGCAAGAGAAACACATAAAGCATTAGGATTTCCATCAACTACAAAAACTTTACAACCAAGTTCTTTTGCACTTTGAATTGCAGGTTTTTGTAAAAGAGATGCTCCTAAAATTAAAATATTTTTATTTTTTAGTTGTATAGATTTCAAATGTATCACCTAAAGAAAATAATTTTGCGTAAAATTCAAAAAATTTATATAAAAATTGTTCTTTTTTTATACCATGTTTTTTTATAAATGGAAAGCGTTCAGGATGAATCCCTGTAGAAACAATTTTTACAGTTTTAAATCCATATTTTTTTAAGATTTTTTTTGCAGTTTTAGGATTCCAAATTGAAAAATGATCAGATGGACTATTTTTGTAAAAATCAACAGGATTATATTTGCCAGAAATTCCCCTGTTAGAAGGAGTTGAAAAAGCAAAAATTCCTTTTGAATTTAACATCATGGATACAGATTTCAAAACTTCATCTAAGTTTTCAAAATGTTCGATTACATACCACATTGTAACTGCATCAAAATTGCTATAATCAATTGGTAAATTTTCTACAGGAAATTTTGAACAAATTGCGTTATAATTCAATTTATTTTTTACATAATCCACAGCATCAGATGAAGGTTCAATTCCATAAGGAATCCAATTAAATTCTTTTGCAGCACTTAAATATGGTCCATAAGCACAACCGATATCTAAAACTTTTCCATTACGAGATTCTTTATTTGCTATTTTTTTTGTAAAAATTAAATCAATAATTTTATGTCTACGTAAACAAGAATTTTTAATTGAATTAAAATCCTCTAGATAAGTTTTTCCATATTGATTTTTATATTCTTGTCCAAAATAATCTGCATTATATTGTGTTTTTGGTGCATTTTCAAAACTTATATAATCTAAATTACATATTTTACATCTGCGAATTGTCTTTATCTTATCCCTACTGATAATTTTATCACTTAGATTATCTTTTAAATTACAAACAGGACAAAGAAGAACATCTTTTTCAGATAAAATTCGGATAAATTCAGAAAGAATTTTTGATGAGTTTACATTTTCCTTATTATTATTTTTTAGTTGTTTTATAAATATAGAATCCTTTTTACTTATTAGATTTAGAATTTCTGATTTTAATTTTTTTTCTGAAATAGTGTAAGAAAGTTTTGTAAATCCCATTTTCTTAGAAAGTTTTTTATGAAGACTAGTAGGTGCAAACGTTAAAACTAAACAATTTGAAGAAACGGCTTCAAAAGCAGTAAATCCATAATGAGTTATTACTAAATCGTATTCAAAAAGATGTTCTCTCAAATTTTTAATTGATTTTGTTGCAAAAATTATCGAAGAATCTTTATTTTCTAAAATATATTTATTTGTTGTTACTATCGTTATTTTAAAATCAGATTTATTTTCATTTTTAAAAATATTTTCTAATTTTTGTGCAAGTTTTAATGCAAAAAAAGATTTATCAACTCCTCCAAATGCAATCAAAATATTCTTAATTTCATTTATTGATTTTACAGATTTTTCTTTTTGAACAGTTGGTAATGGTAAAAAATCGTAATTTGAATAATTTATCAAAGAAGGATTTATGTCTGATGGGATAACATTTAAAGAATAAACAATTTTTTCTAAAATATTTTTTTTTGCACCATCATCAATACAGACAACTTTAGCAAACTTAGAAAAAAATTCAATTTCGATTTTTGACGTTTTAAAATTATCAAGTACAATCAATGAAAAAAATTCTTCAGGAAAATCATCTTTTATAATCTGATCTTTTGAAATTAAACCTTGTAAAATATATTCATTGATTAAATTTTCTAAAAATAATTTATGTTTCTTAATTTTTTTTTCTGGAAAATACAAATAACCACAAAGCAAAGATGTTAATTCTAAAATACGTTTTAAATGACCAGAACCATGTTTTCCGTCTATATTTGGTACAAAAAGAATTGGTTTTGTTACACTTTTAGATTTACAAGCATCAATTACAAATTGACTTTCTAGAGGTTTTTCTATATGTGCTATCTTATTTTTTGATTTATAAAGATTTATTATGGATTTTGCTCTAAAAAAGTCGTTAAAAGTATCAACTGTTGTTCGTAAATCTGGATAATTCCATTCTTTTGGAGATTCAACAAAGACACAGTTGTATCTATCCTTATGATTATAAAGTGCAGGTCCAACATGTTCATGGTCATAAGGAGATGAAGTATAATTTACTGATTCCAACAAGGATAATGTATTAATTATTTCTACTCCACTTCCATGAGGTAAGCCTGTCCAAGTAAAATAATCAATTTTGAAATTTTCGTCTTCTTTTAATCCTTCTGCAACTTGTTTTTCATAATCTTCAATCATTTTTTGTGCTGCATCATAAAATAGAAAGGGATTATCAGCAGTTGCTCTAATTATAATTTCCGGAAAATTATGAACACTTGTATTTTCAACAAAACGAAGAAATGAACAAAACCTATCGAGAACATCAAATTCGCTACCTGCAAAAATATTCCAACCACACTTTTCTACAATCGGTTTTAATTGTTCAACAGAAGAAAAATCTGTTAGAACATAATGTAATGTGGCATCTACTTTTTTCATAGAATTTAAAACATATTCTAAAAGAGGCTTATCATCAATTTTTTTCAAAGCTTTATTTTTTAGACGGGTTGAGCCTAATCTACATTGAACAACAACTGCTTTTTTCATTTTAATTTTCCATCTTCCCAATCAAGACAAAGTTTATTTATATCCATTTTGAATCTAAATGAATTTTTTGCAACCCATTTTCTTGCAATTTTAAATTCTTTTAGTGCATTCGAAAATGATAAAGCAGAATTTTTGTGAAATTGAAAAAAATAACTTATTGGAATATATCCATAGTCAACTTTGTAAACAGGGGCAATATTTTTAAGATAAAACCTAAAATAACTTTCATCAACTGTAGAATCTAATATTGGTTCAGAAATTGCATATGATAGTCTAAAAATTGGAGAACTAATAATTTTTTCACCCCAAAGCCAAGTTCTTACAGAAAAATCCAAATTTTGCCAATATGGAGATTTTATCGTTGTATCAAAGCCACAAAGATTTACAAATTTCTTTTTATTATAAAATCCTACAAAATCAAAAGGATATAATGTAATTGTATTATCATAAATTACCTGAGAAGGTTGAATTTCAAAAGAAGATTTTTCAATTTTAGGTTGCATTTGAACTGGAATGTTTTGCATATGTGTATTGATAAAAACAGGCGAAAAACAAACACATTGAGTAGACAAGATTTTATTTATGAGTAAATCGTTAAACATTTGATTTTTTAAAACTAAATCATCCCATAAAACTAACAAATAATCGCTGTAACATTCATTCATTCCTAAATTAATCATCTCACCTACAGAAATTTTATCTACAGGTACAAGAAACTTTATTTGAGGAAATTTTTTTACATAATTTTCTAACCTATAATTATCTTTTACAGATTCAATTGCAATTATTTGTTCAAAACCAGAATTTACTAAAATCTCCAAAGTTTGAGATTTTAGACTTCCTGTATTTCTAGAAAGTAAAAGTACTGAAACGGGATATTTTATATTACCAAGTTTTTCTTTTCCACCTAGAATTGTACAACTAGGTAGATTTTCATCAAAAGTTAAAGGTATAGTACTCATCACATTTCTCACAAAGTTGATTATAGTTTCCTTTTACAAAATCTTCTAAAAAGGCTTTTCTTTTTTGCCAAATTTTTTCTAAACTTTCAGAAAAAACATTTCCTTGACTTGAATTTAACAATTCTTCTCGACAGATGGTAACATCACCATTTAACAAAATTACAAAATCTCGTCTTAAATGCCAACAAGGATTTCTTGTAATTGGAGTTAAATCTGCTGTTTTTTTATCCTCTAAGAAACCAGCAAACCAATCGTATTTTTGAATAATTAATTTTTCATCATTTTTTTCTTTCCAAAAACGATAAAAAGTTTCAAGAGATTCTTCATTTTCTTTTAATCGCATAAATTGAGGATAAACGCAATTTTCAAACAATGAAGATAATTTTAGGACAGCCGAACAAGATTGTTCAAAACTAGAATTTATTCCATGGATTTTTTCATAAACTTCTTGATTTGCAGCATCTACAGAAACAATCCAATAGATTTTTTCTTTTCCATTTGTTCTTGCTTCTGAATTTTTTACAATTTGTGAAATTTTATTAAGTTTTTCATCAGATAAATTTAATTCTGATAATTCAATTAAAACTGAAAGTCCAGAATAAGACAAAATTTTTTCAATAAATAAATCTAACTGAGGATGTAAAGTTGATTCACCCCACAAAGATAAACTGATAACTGCTTCCCCAGAAAATTCTGCAATTTTATCTATCAAAGTTGAAAAATTTTCATAACTCATAAAATCAGAAGATTCACAAGGTAAAACTGAATATTTTTGACTATAACATTTTGGATAAGGACAATAACTACAAGTTGATTTACATTTACTTGCAATTTGAATGTTATAGAAAGTAGGTAAAACTTGTAATAATTCCACATTATTTTGAGATTCTGAACAAATTGTTTCGATATCGTAATCGTAAAAGTAAGTTTTATCTTTAAAATACAATTTTGCAAAATTCTTACACAATGTAAAATTATTTTTTGAATTACAATAAAATTCAAAACGATTTTCTCTAAAATCTTCATCAGATAAAATTGTTTCAATTTCAAAAGAATTTATATCGGTTTTAATTAATTCAAAAATTGAATCTTTTTTTACAGGTTGTTTTCCTACAATTACAGATTTTAAAACTGAATTATCAGAAGAATTTTCTAAATTACAAAGAGAATCTAAAATATTTACTGTTCCAGGATGCAAAATTTCAGGACCAAGACCAGCTGGATATCCATCTGCAAAACAATATTCAGCCATGCTTTCTGTATGTAAATCTAAAAGTTTATTTGTAAGTTCAGTGTTGTAAAATGGAGAATCTGCCCAACCAAAAACTATATTATCAAAATTAGCTGAATCGATTTTTATTTGATTCATTAAATCTGTAACTTTCCATTCATCTTTAACAATGATATTTACAGAATTTTTTTTATGACAATCAATTTTTTCTATCAAATCTAAAAATGTTTTTTTATCTTTTTCCGAAGAAACATAAATTGATAAAAAAGCAAAATCTTTTACAGAAAAAGCCCACTGTAACACAAATTCTTTACAAGAAGTGTTTCTAAATAATTCTTTATCAGAATATTCTAGTTTTGAATCTGAAAATAAAACGACTAAATTCTTCATAATCTAATTATCGGAAAAAAAATTTAACACTAAACAACAATGATACTACATTTTAAATTCTTAATGTGATATAATTCTAAACATGACAGTTTCTCAGTTAACTGATTTGATAAAAGAATTTTTAGAATCCTCCTTTCCTGATTTAACAATCGAAGGGGAAATTTCTAACTACAGACCTTCAAGTACTGGTCATATATACTTTACGCTAAAAGATGATAAAGCTGCAATTTCTGCTGTAATGTTTAAAACTCGCTCAAAAAGTTTAACTTTTACACCACAAGATGGAATGAAAGTTAAAGTTACAGGAAGTTTGTCAGTTTATGCTCAAAGAGGGTCTTATCAAATAATTGTAAATTCCATGGAAGAACTTGGAACAGGAAATATTTTACAACTTCTTGAAGAACGAAAAAAACGGCTTGCAATGGAAGGACTTTTTGATAGTGAAAACAAAAAATCTTTGCCTTTTTTCCCTCTTAAAATTGGAGTTGTAACAAGTCCAACAGGGGCTGCTTTAAGAGATATTTTACAAATAGTCCAAAGAAGAAACAAATTAGTTTCTGTAATTGTTTTACCATGTCCTGTACAAGGAAATGACGCAGCACCTTATATTGCACAACAAATTAAAACTGCCAACGAGTTTAACCTAGCAGATGTGTTAATAGTTGGTCGCGGTGGTGGTTCTTTAGAAGATTTACTTCCCTTTTCGGAGGAAGAAGTTGTTAGAGCAGTTGCAGCCTCAGAAATACCTG
>CALBXN010000099.1 GCA_937890485.1 uncultured Treponema sp. | reverse complement strand
GAACTTATCGGAAACATCGAACGAGATGCAAACTCAGCAAAAAAATACTGGCACTTCATCAAACTTATGGGACGTTCTGCTAGTCACATCGCACTTGAATGTGCATTACAAACACAACCTAACATTTGTTTAATCTCTGAAGAAGTTGAAGCAAAAAAAATGACTCTAAAACAAATCACAGATTACATTTGTGAATCAATTGTTGCTAGAGCACAAAACAACGAAAACTTTGGTGTTGTTCTTGTTCCAGAAGGATTAGTTGAATTTATTCCAGAAATGAAATCATTAATTGCTGAACTTAACGACACAATGGCTCACAAAGCAGATGAATTTAACAAACTTGTTTCATTTGAAGACAAAAAAGCATGGTTAAAAGATAACTTAAAACCTGCTTCATATAAAACATTTGATTCTTTACCAGACGCAATCGCTGCACAATTCCTTGCAGACCGCGACCCACACGGAAACGTACAAGTTTCAAGAATCGAAACAGAAAAACTTCTTGTAACAATGGTAGAAAATCAACTTGCTGCTCTTAAAAAATCAAAAAAATACACAGGAAAATTCAGTGCATATACACACTTCTTTGGATATGAAGGAAGATGTGCATTCCCATCAAACTTTGATGCAGATTACTGTTATGCACTTGGATACACAGCATTCCTTTTGATTGCTTCTGGAGTTACAGGATATCTTTCATCAGTTAGAAATCTTACTGCTCCTGCAAAAGAATGGACAGCAGGTGGTATTCCATTAACAATGATGATGAACATGGAACAACGCCATGGAACAAAAAAACCTGTTATCAAAAAAGCATTGGTTGAACTTGAAGGAAAACCTTTCAAAGAATTTGCAAAAAATCGTGACACTTGGAAAGTAAAAACAAGTTACACATATCCTGGAGCAATCCAATATTTTGGACCAGCTGAAGTTGCAGACCAAACAACAAAAACAATTCTTTTAGAAAGAGGAAAAGGTAAAGTTACATCTGCTGCAAAAACATCAGCAAAAACTGAAAAAGCAAGTGCAGCAAAAAAAGAACCTGCAAAAAAAGCAAAAGCTAAAAAATAATTTTTTTATTAAATAATATTTTTACAAAACTGTCTTGAGTAAAATTTATTCAAGGCAGTTTTTTTTTATTTTAATTAGTACAAAAGTGTAGTCATTTATCAAGTAATTTTGTATATTCTATTTATGAAACTTTATTCTAGAACTCAAGTAGTTATAATTTCTGTTATTTGTGTTGTGATTGCAGTTTTTGCAACTTATTTTTTTATAAATAATTTTTCTAACAGTAAAAATGATAATATAGAACAATCAAGTTCATCAATTAATGAAAATGTTGAAGACGAAAATTCAAATATCCTTTCAACAGAAACAAATCCAGAAAATGACTATTACGCTTTTCAGACTAATTTTAAGCAAACTAGATATTCTTCTGATTTAGACGAAACTTATACTCAAGATGAAATTCAAAATATTAGCGTGTATGAAAAATGTTCTGACGCAGTTGTAAACATTAGTACAAAAGTAATTTCGTATTCATGGTTTTACGAACCTTATCCAACAGATGGAGGTTCAGGCTCTGGTTCAATTATTGATAAAAGAGGATATGTTGTAACAAATCGTCATGTAATAAAAGATGCTTACAAAATTTATATTTCCAATCTTCAGGGCGGTGTCCGGTGGCCGGAAAGACTACTATAAGTTCTCCTACGGCTCTCCTTTCAGATCGGTAAGATATAAGAAAGATATATATCCATTGACAAGAATAGGATTCGAGGGCAGAGAATTCAATGCCCCGGCAGATTCTTCAAGCTACCTCACCACTATCTACGGCAACTGGGAGAGGATTCCGGATCCGGACATGATCGTAACCCATGAGGTTGAGGTGAGATTTTATGAATAAAAGACAATGGGAGTAAAAAAGAATTTTGGCTATAATCTGGTCCTTACATTCTGTAATTATCTCTTTCCGTTAATTACGTATCCCTACATATCACGTGTACTTGGAGTGGAACTCATAGGTGCATGCAGTTTTGTGGACAGCATAATCAATTACTTCATACTGTTCTCGATGCTCGGTGTCGGCAGTTACGGCGTGCGTGAAATCTC
>CALBXN010000098.1 GCA_937890485.1 uncultured Treponema sp. | reverse complement strand
GCATTTTTTCAACAAATTTGCTAAGTCACAGTTTCGTGCGATTTTTCATAGAATTTTGCTTTTACACATTGGTTCTTGCTTTGTTTTTGGGCAAGTGGGTAGATGGGGCGAAATTTAGATGTAAGCGAAAATCTCAAAGGCATTTCTAGGCTAGACTTGGTTCAGCTTCTATCTACAAAGATTCTAAAGGACGAGAAATTAGAACTTGCAAAGGATTGAACGCATTATAGCATTCTCTTTTTTTAATAATTTAACTCAAGCACCCTTTCGGACGCTAAAACTATGAGTTAGTTTCGGTTCTACAATGTTGGAGAACCGAAACTAAGGTGAGTCAATGACTTGAATGTGTCGTATTCCTTGACCACCTGTATTATTTAGAACGTGCTACGCGGAAACCAAAGTAGCCAAAACGACCAAATGGGTCGTAAAAAGAACGCTTAGAAACAGTTGAGTCATAACCATTACTATTCCAAGCACCACCACGCAATACACGATTAGAACCTGTCTCTGGACCAATAGGATCTGTTTCTGTACCTGCGTTAACTGTTCCATGCCAGTCATAACACCATTCATTTATATTTCCTGTCATATCGTATAAACCTAGTCCGTTTGGTGATTTTTTTCCTACCTGGTGAGAACCCTTTCCAGCAACAGTATCTGTTACGGGGTATTGTTGTGTTATACCATTAATATTATTGTATTTATACCAAGCAATATCATCTAAATCAGATAATTTGGCCTGTAAATATAGTTCTTTTGTTGCTGTAACGGCTCCACTATACATGTAGTTCCAATCAACAGCTTTTGTATCACCACCTCTAGCTGCAAATTCCCATTCTGCTTCTGTTGGTAAGCGGTAGCCATTTGCATTTTCGTTTAGTGTTACTGTTGCTTCATATATGTAGTAGCCAGTTTTTCCACTTGCTTGTTTAACTGTTGTTACAACTATGTTATATGCTTTTGTTAAGCCTTCCTTTTCGCTTAAGGCATTACAGTACCATATCGCGTCATACCAAGTTACCCCTTCTACTGGCCGTTTCCCCTGTTCTTCACCTTCAAATAAAGTATAATTTTTACTGTCGCTTGTACAAGAAGATGGATTACTTTCTAATAAATATTCTGTTCCATTTACAGTTACTTTTTGATCTTTCATTACAAAGGCGTATTCTTCTTGGGTTACTTCATATTTTCCAATGTAAAAATCACTTAGAGTTACTGTACGACCTTCAATAAATACACCTGTACAATCTTTGTCAAGATAAGGTGCTCCTACTATGGTTGCTCCTGTTATAGTTACCATGTTAGGAACTAGAATCATTGTACCGGATTCTGTTACTGTGTCTTTATATCCACATACGCTACATTCTCTTGTTTTAGTACCATCAGCCTCTGTTGTGGCATCATTGTTGGAAACATACTCGCCAAATGTATGTTCTGCTTTATCGCTTACTTCTGTTGTGTGTTCGCAAGTTGCGGCGTGCCAGTGGTAAGTTCCATCTTTTGACCATGAATCAGAAAATTCGTGTTCATGTGCAGGTTCTGGGTCTTTACAACCTGTTACACAAAAAATCATACATGTTACAAACAAAATTGTTAAAATTAAACTAATTTTTTTCATAAACTGTCCTTATGTTGCAATTTCATAATATGAAGTGAAATTACAGTAAAAATTTTTGAGTTTTCAACACAAACTTAGTTTTAGTGTGATTTCAACTCAAATTACAGTTTACAGCCATTCCCCCCCCAGTCAACTAGGCTTTGTAAAATTTTGTTATTTTATGATAGATTTTATAAAATTTTTTTTCAAAATTCATTCATTTTTGCGTTTTCTCTTGATAATAAATGTGTACGGAATGACAGAATAGAATTGCGTTAGCAATTCTGAATCCGTGTGATTTTTTTATTGGAGAAAAATTTTATGAAACTAAAACCTATCGAAGAACTCACTTTTACCGACGACTTTATGTTTGGCCGAATCATGCAAAACGCAGAAATCTGCAAAGGCTTTTTGGAGAGAATGCTGGAAATCAAAATAGAAAAAATCGAATATCCAGAATTACAAAAAACAATTAAACCACATTATCAATCTAAAGGGATTCGGCTTGATGTATATGTGCAAGATTCAAATCGGGTTTTCGACATCGAAATCCAAAATTCCCTAGATGAAAATCTACCAAAACGAACTCGCTATTACCAATCCATGATGGACATCGACCTTTTACTGAAAGGCAAAAATTACACCGAGTTAAAAGAAAGTTTTGTTATTTTTATCTGCAAAGATGATTTTTTTGGCTTTAATTTGCCTTGCTACAGTTTTTCAAATACTTGCAAAGAAAAACCAGATTTATTTTTACAAGATGAATCCCATAAAATCATTTTCAATGCTTCAGCCTTTTCAAACGAAAAAAATGTAGAAAAAAAATCAATTCTAGAGTATATTAGTGATAGGACTTCTACAACTGATTTTACAAACAAACTTAATTCCCTTGTAGAACAAACTAAACTTAACGAAATTTTTAGAGGTGATTACATGGCTTGGGGACTTGCAGAATTTGATGCAGAACAACGTGGTTACAAAGAAGGCGTAGAAGAAGGTGCTCAACAAAAAGCCATTGAAACTGCTAAAAACATGATCTCTGCTTCTTTGGGTACACTAGAACAAATTGCACAAATTACAAATCTTCCTTTGCAAACTATAAAAGAACTTGCTAATAAATAATCACTTTGCAAATCTTACAAATATCCTGTAGAATATAAACCATAAAACTTTTTAAGGAATCGCAAATGAAAAAACTTTTTTCTAAAAGATTATTGTCAATTTTAGTTGCAATAAGTTTTGTATTTATATGTTTTGCTACAATAAGTTGTTCTTCAACAAAAAATACATCATCTTCGGAAAGTCAAATTTCAGACTTGGATTTACAAGTTATCAACTCTGATCCAGCAATGAATCGTCAGAAAGTACAAAATGGTACAATTATTCAATGTTGGTGTTGGTCATTTAACACAATCAAAGAAAACTTACCTGATATTGCGCGAGCAGGATTTAAGGCTATTCAAACTTCACCTATTAATGCATGTCGTGAAGGGGACGAAAAAGGAATGGCTTTAATGAGCAACACTCGCACTGGTGGAAAATGGTATTATCATTATCAGCCTATCGCTTGGAAAATCGGAAACTATCAACTTGGAACACGAGAAGAATTTAAGGCAATGTGTGAAGAAGCTGAAAAATATGGAATCAGCGTTATAGTTGATGTTTTGCCAAATCACACTTCATCTTATCTTCCTGATGTTTTGCCAGAATTTATCGAAGCTGTAGGAGGAATGGATAAACTTCTTCATGAAAACGGGCGCCGTCCAATTAAAAACTGGTCAAACAGATACGAAGGAACAACAGGTCAGATGGGTGGTCTTCCTGATGTAAACACGGAGAATCCATTGTTCCAGAAATACTACATGGGATTCGTCAACAAGCTTGTTGAGATGGGTGTACGCGGTTTCCGCTATGATACAGCAAAGCATATCGGTGTACATTCAGACCCTCTCGACACAGAAGCCGGCGTTAAGGAGAATGACTTCTGGGATGTGGCAACAGGCCGCAAGGAAGTTCTGGGTGTTTCACTATCCATACCATATGACAGCCTTTTTGTTTATGGTGAAGTCCTTCAGGACAAGAATGTCCCTGAAGAGGAATATGCAGGTTATTTCGGACAGACTGCATCCAGCTATGGCCATGTGCTTCGCGAAGCTCTTGCAAAGCGCAGTGCAAAAGATATAGATCTTGTTTCATGGTACCACAGGGCTGCACCTGAGTATCTTACAACATGGGTTGAAAGCCACGACACATACTGCAATGCCAATGAGAGTGCAGGACTGACTGACGCTCAGATCAGAACAGGATGGGTATTCCTTACTGCAAGACAGA
>CALBXN010000097.1 GCA_937890485.1 uncultured Treponema sp. | reverse complement strand
TCTAAAATTAATTGATAAGGATGAACTCGTCTGTGGGAAAGTTCTTGATTCCATCTGCCTTTGTAATCAAATTCCACGATTAAATCCAGTTTGAGAGCTTCGTAGATTTTTTTTAGGATTTCTTTATCAACTATGAATTCTGGAACTGGAGGAACTGCAATTCTGTCTAAAAATTCGCTATCATAATTTATGTTTGTATCTGTTAAAAAATCTATTATTTTAGAAATTTCATCATAAATGGGAGAATTCTTAAAATGTTCTAAAAGATGTTTTGCTGCAAAAAGAGTTTGAATTTTTTCGGGAGAAATATTGTTTAGAGGCATTTCAAATTTTTCGGTGTAGTAATATCCTTTTCGAACAAAATCGTATTCGATGGGAGCATAAAATCTATCTCGTAAAAATTCGATGTCACGACTGATTGTAGAAATTCCTTTGCCGTCGTTAAATTTTCTTGCAAGTTCAGTTGTATTTGGATATTTTCCGTCTCGGATTTCTTTATGAATATTGATAAGTCGTTCCAACATCAAATGTGTAAAAGTGTGTCGTTTGTCTTGTTTCATATTTCCTCCAATAAGTTTTGCAACGCTCAACTGTCATCCTGAATTTATTTCAGGATCTGTATCGATATTGAAAGATTCCGAAACAAGTTCGGAATGACAGTTTAATGCTGTTAAACAATCCTTCAATCAATTAAAATTTTATCACAGGTTTTTCTTTCAGTCTATCTTAAAATGAAAGACTAAATTTTGTTACAGAAATTATAAATGAATGAGTCTGTCATATCGCGATAGAGTGGGGAAGTTTTGCAGAAAGAAGAAAAATTTACAATAATCCAGTCATGTAAAAATGAAGAAATTTTAAACTTTTTTTCGTATTTAGAAAGTTGAGTAGGAATTTCATCAAATTTAAGTGATGTTCTTCTGAAGGAATTAAAATATCTTGAGTATTTTTTTTGCAATTTGAAGTAGGATTAGGATTTAGTAAAAGTCGAATAGAAAGATGAAGAATAATTTTTTACCTCTATCGCATTTTGATAGAGTCGATGTAGTAAAATTATTTTGAATAAAACTTATTTTAAGGATTAAAAGATGACACCAATAATGCCAATAACTCCAATAGGTTCAGTAAGTTCAATAGATTCAATATCATCAATAAATTTGGAAGAAACAGAGATATGGACTGATTACTATGTGTCGCGTATTTTTTGTTTAGAATCAAAGACGAAAAAGAAAATTTCACTTAGAAATACTTTTGACAGTGAAAATTCTATTTCGAGTTTTCAAAAAATGCTTGAAAGTGAGATGTTAAAATTAGATTCAGATTGTGTGTCAAATGCTAAAGGAAGTGAAGAACATATTGATATAAGTAAACAAACTGCTTTTGAAAAAAAATATTTTGAAAACACAAGAAATGAATTTATTTATTGGAACAATATTTTAGCAAGAATGTTGGAAGTTGCTAATTAATATCGGACTAGAATACTGATGCGGGAGAGTTATTACTAAAAATTTTGGAGGGAATATTTTATGAATGAAGAAAAATACTTCATATTCGTTCAAAATTGAAACTGTAAAAGAATTGTTTGAATTGTGTAAAAAATATTCTTCTAGGATACACGAAAAATTTTTAGTATATACGAAAGAATTTAGAAAAGATTCTGATATCTTTTGTATACCTTTTTATTTTGTTCTTTTTCTTTAATTAACGATTTTGCAGTTAAATCCACTAGAAAAATTTTTAAAAATATTTTTTACTCTCTCATGTTTTGAAAGAGTACCTTGTTTATTATAAGTGTATAAACTTTTTATACGAGGTGAAAAAATGTCAAAAAAAGGTAATTTTTCTTTTGGGAATATTAGATTGAGAGGATTCGCTTTAGATAACTGCGATATTGACGCTTTAACATTAGAAAATGTTTACGATATTAAGACAATTTTGGTTTATGAATATGAAGATAGTAAACATTGGCACGATGCTAGTTGTGTTATGGAAATAATTTTCCACAATTTTCAAGAAAATATTCAAGATAATAGAATCAGAATTTGCTACGATTATCCTTCTGATTTGTTGGCTCAGTTTACAGAAATTATGATTGGAGATGTATCCGATTCAAATTATTTTTCTACATATTTTCAACCTTCTAATCCTATTTCGGTTAAGATGGATTTACCTTGTACTTTTTGGTCAAGCGATGACGAATATGGAATTAAAACGGAAGATTTTGACGAGTTTAATTGTAAAATCAAACACAAAAAACGATTTTATGAAACAAATCCTATAATGCCTGATGATTAGTTTTTAATTTTGAAAATGTGATTTTGTCAACTTTTGTGATAATTTCACTCTTATGTAATATTGATTTATACCATGAATTTTTATGAGAGGTAATTATGAAGAATTTGATTTTTACTATTAAGTATCATTTAAATGATGCAATTAAAATTTTTCGTAACAAAATTGAAGATTTGGTAGAATATGTTTTTTATGTTGTAAAAGGATTTTTACTTTTTCCTTTTGCAAAAATGAAAAATGTAAAAGCCCAACTTGCAATTGCAGAAATTATAATTTCTAAAACTTGGAAAAAATATACACAAACTATCAATAAAATTATTGGCAAAGAAATTATTATCGGGTGGGTTTTTACTGCTGCTCTTGAAAAAAATCCCTTTGCTCTAGTTCTTCAAGGAATGATTTATGAAAAGAAGGCAAACGAAGTTAATAGATCTATTTTTTCTGTTAAAAACGGTGATAAAAAGATCTTTGAACAAAAAGAGAAAGAGGAAAAGGCATTGTTAAAAGCCTCTTTAGATTCTTACAAAAAAGCATCCGAATTGAATTATCCTTTAGCTCAACTTCATTGCTTTCTTTTGAAGGATTATTTTGATACATACATAGAATTAACAGATGATGAAGCTTTAGAGTATTTAAAATGCTCTGCAGAGAATAATTTCCCAAATGCACAATATTGGTACGGAATTCAATTGTTAAAAGATGACAGAATTAAAGAAGGTTTTTCTTTTGTAGAAAAGTCAGTAAAGGCAAAAAGAAAAGATTGGTGGAAAGAAGTAGGTTGTTATGGCTCCAGAAAAGATGCAAAAAAATGGTACAAAAAGAATGCGAATCTTATTCAAATTGTAAAAGATGCTTTTTCTGGAGATGCAGAAGCGATGTTTTTGTATTCAGAATATTTACTTAATTATTCACACAAATACAATTCTTTAGAGCTTTCACATAAATGGCATACAAAGTCTGCTCGTGCTGGATATCCTGAGGCAATGGCAGCAGAAGGTTATTATATAATTTATGATTGGGTAGATGCACCATTAGAAGATGCTTTTGATTATTTTCAAAAAGCTGTGAATGCAGGATACAAAAAAGCACATTATGGACTTGGAGATTGTTATCTTTACGGTTGGGGCGTTGAGCAAAATTATGAAAAAGCAAAATATCATTTTAATAAAATAGGGAAGGGGAAAGTTATGAAAAATATTACTCCAGAGAACATCAATGAAAAAATTGATGGAAAAAAAGCTTTAGAAAATACAAGAGATTTTCACAACTAATACAATTTGAAACATGAAATTTCTTATTGGAGGCTAAAATGGAAAAAAAAATTATTCGTTCACCAATTTATAGAAAACCAAAATTTATCGATGGAATTGATGTAAAAAATATTCATTGTTATTCATATTACGAAATGCTAGAAGCAGAAAGCAAAAATCACAATGCAGAAATTCAGTATGCAATTTATGATTATCTTAAGTCCCCTCGTGGTGGAGAAAAATTTGAACTTGATGCACTAAAGGAATTTTCTGAAAATAAAAAATTTCATGAATTAAAAGTTCAAAAAAGGTATCAAGAATGGGTAAAAGAAGATAATGATGTAACATACTCTTATGTTAAAAAAAGATATATTGATGGAATTGCTCAAGATATTTCAGCTGTAAAAGCAGAACAGTGGTTACAAAAATCTTTTGCTCAAAATAATCCTGATGCACTTTATGTGATTGCAACTCGTGAACTCAAAAAATTTAATGAGGGAAAGGGCAATGACATAAAATATATAACCAAGTTGTTTGAAAAATCTATGGGATTGTGTTCTCTAAAAGCTGCGGAATTTCTCATCTCTGCCTATCTTACTGGTAAAGATGGAATTCCTAAAAATGAATCTCGTGCAAAAAGCATTATGAAATGTTTTAAGACAGATAGATACAAATTTCATTTATCTGAAGATAATTTGTATTGTAATATAGAAGAAATTGATAGAGTTTTGATAAATAATAATGCACTTTGTAGTCGAATGGTAGAACTTTATGATCAAATGGCTGTGATAAAAGAACAACTTGATTTAATGATTAAAGAAGGAAAAACTTATTACAAAGGTTACAAACTTAAAGGTGAAATTGGATTTTATTACGAAGATACAACAAAACCAGAAGATGATGACACAAAATGTTACGAAGCTGATTCTGATTGGAAATTAGTCTTTGAAGATGGAAAGCCTCTTCCAAATAAAATTGATGCTTTGGCTTTATGGAAAAATAATAACTTTGAAGATTTAGCTTATGCTAATAGATTTATTTGCAAAGTTACTCATGATTTTATTTATCCTAAAAACAAAAATCTTGATAAATGTAATTTTATTCCATTAGAACTTTTTGAAAAAGCCAAGCCAGAAGATTTTTATCATAAGATTAGTTTAGAAATTACAAAATTCCCTTTACCAGAAAAACAACTAAATAAAAATCCTTCTGCTTATCTTCATTATAGAGAGTTTTATGAACCAGAGTATTTACACAGAAAATATTTTTGGTTTGAAAAGAAAAAAATCTTAAAAATAGCTCGAGCAATGCTTGATTACGAAATTTCAATAAATGAAACGTTTGAAAAAATGCAAAATGATTTTAACTTACTTTCAAAAAAAGGAATTGAAATTTTCAAAAATTACGAATTTAGTTCTCCAACTTTAAATTATAAGTTTACACATCCCTTTGGAATAATTACCAAAAAAGATGCAATGCGTTCTCATTATGTTCATACAATGATTTTTTTAAGTTCAGCAACTTTGGGACATGAAGCTGATGAAAAAAAAGAAAATTATTCAGATGTATGGTTAGAATTTTTCTGGGAAAAACCTTATTCAAAATATCACTTAGGATTTTTAAATCACTCTCTTTGGGATCATTGTAATTTAGGCCCAAAAGAAATTTTTAAAATGAAACTAAAAAACTTTGCCCCATGCTATTCTTTCGATTGGATTTTTTCAGATGAGCAGGAAGAAGATGAGTTAGTTGAATAAAAAGTTTTATTAAATTATTTATAAGTTCAAATAATAAACCATCGGAATAAATCTGTAAAAAATTTTTCCGATGGTGTTTTGTTTATGAATATTTTGCAAAATTTAATTCAATTATGAATTTTAAACTATGAAAGAGTTGATGCAATTTCAAAAATTAAATGAAGAACTTCTTTAATTTCTTTCTTAAGTGAAAGTCTAGGATAATTCAAGAAGTTTTTTTTCTCTCACTAATTTATACAAAATATTATAACTTTTCATTTGACATAATTATTTTTCTCTAATACAATAAAGTTGTTCCATTGGTAGAACATGCGGTCAGTGCAAAGATTTTAATCATACCATTTCAAATTCTTAATGATTATCAAAGAGCATCTATATGGATATTGCTGTTTTGGTACTGACAAAAAGCATTTCCAATTTTATGATGTTCAAGGAGAATCATTATGTCTAATATAAATTTTTTCAAGCAAGAATCAAAAAATCTTTTAAAAGATTGGAAAACTCAATCAATTACAATAAGAGACGACGGAACTATTTCTTATCATTATGAAAACAAGTTCTATAATATGGACGAATTCTTTACTGCTCTCAATTGGAATGATAAAGATAGGTCGGAAATAATGCTTGTCCGTGCTCAACATCTTATAGCTAAAATAACTGGTTTTAGAAATTGGAATGATTTAATTCATGCATCAAAGAGGGAACTTGAAAAGGGTGAAAAAATACTTCGTAGTAAAAAATCAAAATTACATGAAATTAATTTAGAATCTGATAAAAATCAATCTTTTTCAGGGTTTAGAATACGTTGTATGGGAGAAATGACATTAGAAGATAAGAAATCATTTCAAAATGAATTACCTAAGATCGTAAATAAAATTAAGAATTATATAAGTTCGGATTCTTGGTTAGAATCTTTTGAGTTGTGGGAGACCCTTGATGATAATGGGAGTGTATATACTTTCTTTGAGCGAAGAGACGATTTGAAAGAGATGATAAAAAGTAAACAAGAAAGTTATTCAAAAGTAATAAAAAAAGCTTATACTAAATTTAGGAACGGATATGCTTCAATATTTAACATAAGAGATTTTGTTCAACAATTAGGTATATATATTTTTGAAGAGAATCTTACAAATAATAAAATTGCTGGATTCTGTACTAGATTTTTAAATAATATTAATTGTGAAATTAAACAGCCAATAATTGTTATTAATAAAACTTATTGTAATACGAAAGAAAAATACTTAAAAGAAATTGCAAAGCAATTATACTATATGATTGCAAAAGATGATGAATTTAATTTTACATATGATCAAATCAGATATGAAATGGCATCTACACAAAATGAAGCAGAGAAATTTGTAGAAGATTTATTTATTCCACTAGATAAATTAAATGAATATATAAAACATTTTTCCCTTAATGATGACAGATGGACTCCACCGTTAACATTACAGCAAAAAGAAGTTTTTTTACGAGAATATAGAATTGAATTTATTGTAAATGAAATAAAAGCTTATTTTTCTGTTGATTATAAAACAGCTATCAAAAAACTTTTAGAGTCATGCTGGGAATATCAATTTATGTTTGAAAGTTATGATGAAGCTGAGAATTTTTATTTCAGTTGTTTGAAAAAACATGAGTAAATTATAAATATTACGTTTGATTTATAATCAGCAAAAAGTAAAACTGCCGTGTAAACTTCTTCAATCTGTATAGAATTAGATTGAAGAAGTTTTTTTGCTTTAACAATTTTTTAATTGAAATCTTTTGGACGTCTTTCAGTTCGTTTGCATTTTGAACATTCTGCAAGATTTTTAAGTCTGCCGTTGTCAAAAACTGTTTTCATTGAAATTTCTCCACCACATAAACAGAAAAATTTGTGAGTTGTGAAAGTTCTTCGAGCGTTTTTACTTGCTCCTGCCATAGTCTTCCTCCTGTAATTTTGTTGTATTACATTTTTAAAAGGTGGGCGTACCAGAATCGAACTGGTGAAATCTTGGTCCACAGCCAAGCGCGTTAACCTCTCCGCCAACGTCCACATAAAAATTTATTTAAACACTGATAGAAGCAGAAGTTTAAATTTCAATTTCTACAGTGTTTGTTACAAGTAATTCATTGATGGAAACTTCAAGAATCTCAGAAAGAACTATTAGGTTATCAATGGATGGCATATTTTTTCCAGAAAACCAATTATAAATTGTTTGAACAAAAGGAAAATTGAGAATGATTTGTACCTGACGAGGTGAAACGCCTCGCAGTTTCATGATTGATTTGATTTTTGCTCCTGTTGCTGTTAAATCCAAAACAGGTTTTTGATATGTTGTTTTCACGTTGATACTCCTTATGTTGCAGAGTTCCAACGCAATAAAAAAGGAAGGTTACGCTAAAACTCCACTAAAAAAATTGGTTTTGTGCAGGACAAAAAACTGCACGCTTTAATGCTTTCAAAATTCTTAGATTCCGAATGTTTAGAGACTTCACGCAAGAATAAACAATGTTCACTATGATTGAGACAACTTAAAATGATGTTCTTAATTAAAATAGCGTTCATCTCTGAACCTCCTTGTAAGAATCAGCCAGCACAAGCCAACTTTTCTGCGTTTCAACGCTTATGTTAAAATTCTAACACAGATATATTTCTTTGTCTATTATAGCAAATCTTTAATTTAAAAGACTTCCTAGCAAAAAAAAAACGTCGGAATCCGTCCAAGAGAACTTCATCCGACGCCCAAATTTGCAGTTCCCATCTGATATATGAATAAGTGTTGAATTTTTACAACTTTGAATTATTCTTCAATTTTTAAACAGCCACATAAATTAAAAAGATAAAACAAACAATACGGAAAATCCGGTTCATAAAAAATTATAGTTTTATATTTTTAAAGGCGAATTTTCGTTGCCTCTTTTCAGGTAATATACCTGAAACCAGCTGTTATTCTCCTTGGGTACAATTCCCAAAAGCGGATACCAGATGGAACTTGATTTCAAAAGCATAAATCAGTTTATCTGAAATATTCTTTTAAAACCAAGTGTAGTTTTCTCCGCAAAAACTAAATTTACTGCAAATCTGTACTATAAAATACCTTCTGGCAATTCATAGTCAATTTTACGACTTGCATTAAAAGCAGATAGTTCATCACGAACTTCTTCCAATTCTTTATTTAATTTCTTCTTGTATTCAATCAATGACATTCCAAAAGTTTCATCTGTTAGCATAGCATAATTATAAGTTGTAACTTTTACTCGCTTAAAATTTCCTTTTTCATCCATGTGATCATAGTCATAATCAAGTCTTTCAACTTCAGGCTTGATAATTCTTTCAGAATTTATCTGATAATCAAGCAAAGAAATCTTTGATTTTATAGAAGCTTCTTTAAATAAAAGATTGTGACCTTCGCGGTTTGCTTTTTCAATTGCGATATTTAATTCTAAAATGATATCTGTAATTGTAAACATACGTTTAATTACATCTTCATAATTCATTCCATCAAGGCTAAGAGATTTTTCTTCTCTTTTTGCACGAAGCTCTTCTGGTTCTGGAATCCTATTTTCAAATGAAATTTGATGAGGATAATCGTGGATTAGTTCATTCAAATTACTGATTTCTTTTTTGAGTTCAGCTCTAATACGCATTGCTTTTTGTAAAGTCATTTTCTTTCCTCCATTCGTTTATGTTTCTAAGATAATACAGTATTGATAAATAATCATTAAACTTGTGGTTTAAAATTGTAGAACTAAAAAATAATTTTCTGTGGTATAATAAATTCAATGAGTTTGATAAAAATGCTCTTCTTCCAAAAAAATCATAGGGAAATATTGACATTTTGCTTTAATCTAAAAACATTCTTTTCAGTTTTTCTTAAAAGCAACACTTGTTGACAAATAATTTAATCCTAATACAATAACCTAAATTAAAATTATTTTTTACTATTAAAAGGTTTACAAAATGAAAGAAACTAAGAATCTTACTCAAGGGAATGTTTTATCTACTTTACTAAAATTTGCAATTCCTGTTTTATTGGCAATGTTTTTACAAGCCTTATACGGTGGAATTGATTTATTGATTGTTGGTCAATTTGGAACAACCCAAGATGTTTCTGGAGTTTCTACAGGAAGTATGCTTCTTCTTACTTTGCAAAGTCTTATTGTTGGATTAACAATGGGAGTTACAGTTTTTGTAGGACAAAAAATTGGGGAAGGAAAACCAGAGGAAGCAGGAAAAACAATTGGCTCTGGAATTGTGCTTTTTACAATTTTGGGTTTAATTTTATCAATAATAACAATAATTTTTACACAATCTCTAGCAAAACTTTTACACGCACCAGAAGAAGCCTTTATTGAAACTTGTGAATATGTAAAAGTTTGTGGAGCAGGATTAATTTTTATAGTTTTTTATAATTTGTTAGGTTCTATTTTCCGTGGAATTGGAGATTCTAAAACTCCTTTAATAACAGTTTCTATTGCTTGTGTTGTAAATATTGTTGGAGACTTGATTTTTGTAGCAGTTTTCAAACTTGGAGCCTTTGGAGCAGCCCTTGCCACAGTTTTAGCACAAACTCTAAGCGTAATAATTTCATTGATAATAATTGTTAAACGAGGAAAAAAATCTAAACTTCCTTTTGCGTTTCATAAAGATTATATAAAACTTGATGGATATTATTGTAGACAACAAATAAAACTCGGCGCACCTATTGCACTTCAAGATTTTTTAGTTGGTATTTCTTTTTTAGTTATTCAATCAGTTGTAAATTCCCTTGGATTAATTGCCTCTGCTGGAGTTGGGGTTGCAGAAAAAGTTTGCGGATTTATTATGCTAATACCTTCAGCAATTTCTCAAAGTTTAAGTGCTTTTGTAGCTCAAAATATCGGTGGAGGATTTGAAAAACGTGCAAAACTTTCTCTAAAATGGGGAATTGCAATTTCTCTTGCTATAGCTTGTTTTATTGGAACTTTCTCATTTTTCAGAGGAGATATTCTAGCTGGAATTTTCTCAAAAGATTCTGCTGTAATTTCTAGCGGACATTTATACTTAAAAGCCTACGCCATAGACACATTTTTAACTTCTTTTATGTTTTGTTTTATAGGATATTTCAACGGAATGGGAAAAACATTTTTCACTATGATTCAAGGATTAATTGGTGGTATAGCAATCAGAATTCCTATGGTATTTTTAATGAAAAATCTTCCAAACACAAATTTATTTTTAATTGGACTTTCAACACCAATAGCAACTTTTTCGCAAATTATAATGTGCGTTATTTATTATTTGATGTTAAAAAAACAAAAATCCCCAAAAATTTAATATCATCTAATTTCAGATTATCTTGTAGTAAAATAGTTTTTAATTTAAACTAAAAAATATGAATTACAATTTAGAAGAAATGGCAACTTTTGGTGTTGCAGGAAATTTTACAGGACATCTTGAACAAGCTGGAGAAGCTAAAGATTTTACAAATATTAAGACTAAGGAAGAAAACGCTCCAAAGGCAATTTTTCCAACATATATTCCATCTAAAAATATTTTGATTCCAGAATTTTTAAAAACTTTTCCTTTTGATAGCGAAAAAATTATCTTTCCTAAAAATGAAGAAAATCTACAAATTGAACCAGAATGTGCAATTATTTGCGATGTGATTTGGAATAATGACAAAGTTGAAAAAATTATTCCTGTTGCATTTGGAGCTTCAAACGATTGTTCCATAAGAAAAGACGGTGCAAAAAAAATAAGCCAAAAGAAAAACTGGGGTTCATCCTCAAAAGGTCTTGCAAAAAATTTAATTCCAATTGATGAGTTTTCAGAAAAGGGAATTATCAACAATTACAAAATTGCTTGTTTTTTAATTCGTGATGATAAAATTTTTCAATACGGCGAAACTTCATTTATAAAAGATTACAGTTATATTTACGAAAAATTGCTTAATTGGATAATTGAAAAATTGAATAATCAAATTGACGAAGGTCCAACAGAAAATCTAAATTCATATTTAAATTTCAATGATAAAATCAGTAAAATGGTATTTTCTATTGGTGCAACCCGATACACAGATTTTGGAAAAACTCAATTCCTTCAAGAAAATGATAAATCCGTAGTTGTACTTTTTCCAAATGAAAAATATTCTGATGAAGAAATTTTATCGGTTGTAAAAAACAAAGATTTTTCTCACAGCGACATCAGTTTGCTTTATCAAGAAATTGTGATTAGTGGGGAGTAGAGTGTTTATTTTGTTCAGTACATCGAATGATATTTCAAATTTATCTAAGGCTACTGATGTATGAGCTGTCTATATGAGACGCGATTTAAAATCAATTGTCTATCCAGATCTAGAAAAAATTTGCTTCCACAGTTTTAGACAGGGAATCAGCGAATTTGTATGATTTATTCAGATCATAAAACTGATAAGTTTTCCCCATTATGTTAATCGCATCAAAAAAGAATCAGCTTTAGAAACGATTGCAAAAACCAATGAGGGTGTATATGGAAAATTTGGGGAATTTGTGGTAGAATGGATTGGTAAGGAAGAAAGAATATGTCAGATATAGATTATTCTGAAAAGGATTATGAAAAATACATTAGTTTATGCCCATGATTTGAAACTTCTAAAAGAATACATTGAATCTTAAGGAGCCGATTATGCCTGAAGTGAAAATTTCTATAGATTTCTTACACGATATCTTTGAATTATCAAAGGAAGTCCAGAAGGAAACTTTTGATTTTATTGATAAAATTTCAAAGAAACATCCCTCTGGAATTCCTGGTTTAAATTATGAAAAGATGCAAAATACAGCTTCTGGACTTTCTATTTATTCTGCAAGAATAAATTTGAAATACAGGGCTTTAATTCATGAAGAAAAAAATGAACTTCATTTATTGAAAATAGCGAACCATGACACTACTTATGATTCTGTTTCTAAGATTGATGTTCTTTCAATAATGAAGAAAAATGAAATTTCAGTTTCGTCGAAAAGTACAGGTGATTTAGGGAAACTATTTGCGGGTCTAAGTAATGCGGAATTTAGAAAACTTGGAATTAAGACAGAAGTGGAACTTGCAACAATCAGACAAATAAACACAGAATCTGAATATAATAAATTAAAAAGCGAAAAAGTTTTTTCGAATATTGTTTTTGACAATTTAGATTTAGTACTTGCCGAATTCAGCATTAATAAATTAGTCAGTGATTACAGGACAAGATATAAAAGAGCAATTTCAATTTTGTTGGATAATGTGATAGAACCTGCCTTAAATCATGAAGATTTGGATCCTGAAATTAAAAAAAGAATTGAAAATACTAAAACACGATTATTGCAAAAGGAATCGTTAGAAGAAATTGTATTTTTCTACAATGATGCTTTACAAGCTCGTTCTGGAAAAACAATTGTTGAAGAATTTAGGAAACATAAATTACATGCATTCGAAGATTATGAGAGTGAAATTATTAGGATTGCTAAAGGGCAATAAGAAACACATACCAAACGACATCAAATGACAGAGGAAACGACAAGGAAGTGATATCTTGTTCTATATTTTTTGGAATATTTTCTCCTCGCTTTATCCGTCTCAAGCTGTTTTATTTGTAGCAATCCTACAAATATTACTTTTTCATCCGTTTTAGAAATGCGATTTAATAAATTTTCCCTAAAAAGTTATGACTCCAAAGAATTAGTCCTATACAATTCAGATATATTTTTACGGAGGCTAGTATGAAACTTACAGCAAACAATATTATTAAACTTTTTATTGACGCAATTGGTCAGGATGCAATGAAGGATTTCTATGAGCACAACTGGGAAGCACGGAAAAAGGAAATTCAGAAATTACTAAAAACAGAATATGATTTTGATATTATTGATGACAAAAATTTTCAACGTGTTATGGATATCTTAGATGACTTTGCAGATTGGGCACTTAAAAAAGATTACATAAACACTTGGGATAAATATGCTATTTTAGATTTACTTATTCCTTATCTGTATGCAATTCAATTTACTCCACAGAATGTAATTCCTGACAGTGAGTTTTGTGAATATACAATTATGTATTCAATTTGTAATGCTTATAAATGTTCAGCTAAAGAAGTATTTACAAAAACAAATAGTCGTTTTGATTCTATTGTTGCAGCTGTTTATCAGTTTAATTTTTACCTTCCATCTAATGAGTACACAAAAATTGTTGAACCGTTAGAAGGTGTGTTTGATTTATTCCTTGCACTTGTTAAGGATAAAAAACAGCTTTTTCAATATTGGAATGATAAAAAATATGAAATTGATGAAAAGGATTCTACAGACTTAAAAATCCTGATTAATAGATGGACCAAAAGTGAAAGTTCTAGACCAAGCTGGAAAGTAATAAAATTATTCATGAATGAAGATTTACTTCCTGATGATAATTTAATATATCAACCATTCCCTGACATGTCTGGAAAAGACCTATATTTAACATTTAGAAGAAAAATTTTCCCTGCATATTTTATTACTAATTTTTTTGATTCTTTAAGTAAACAAGGCTTTATAAATGATACTTCTAAAGAAATGATACAGAATGGAATCAGATTATTTTACAGACATTTTTTAGTAACAAAAGAAGAAACTCTTTCTCAGAAAGAATTACAGAATCCAATGTTTTGTATGTTGTATAGATTTCTTATGAAAGATGATATGGGTTATGACTTTAATACAGATACAGCACAATGGTTTAAGCGTTATTTGTTTTAAAAAGAAATGAAAAAACAGCATCATTTCAAAAAAACTTTTAATACTCAAAAAAATAGCCAGCTTTCTTCCGGGGAAACTAGCTGTAAATTTAATATTTGATAAAAAAATCAATGTAATTTATAGTGAATTTCAGACAGTAACTGTTAGCTGCCAGAAAAATAAATCTGTATTAAAAATTTTTATCACAGCCTACTGAATTCACTGTAAAGATTTCACAGTTTCAATTTCAAGGCAAAAAGTTTCACAGAGAGCTAGTTTCCGTAGACAAATTTGAAATTTACAAGGTCGTCTTATTCTCTATTTTTTCCCTGCACGCATATTTAGGTATCTCATCGTTTCATTGAAGTTATGCATAATATACCTTAATTGATCTTCAGTATAATAAAATGGTATTCCATCTTTTAATGTTCCAGGATGAACAGCTTCATTCCCAGCAATTCTTACCTTATCATAAACTTTATATTCATTTGGCTTAAAAAGATTATAGGGTTTATCATTCATATTATCTAATAAATTGTTAAGACCAATATCAAGTGGTTTTCTATTTTTATTTTTCGAATGGTTTTTCTTTTTATAAATATCATTAATTTGGTTTACTTCTTTTTCAAAATAAGTCCATAAGCCAATTTCAAGACATGTCCTAAAGATAACGATAGCCATAGCAGGTTCTGAACCAATTCTTGAAACAGAAGATATTGCGAGATATCTTACATAATCATCAAGATTAGAATATGAATGAATATTAAAATACAAATCCCACTGAACATTAAAAATATTTTGATTAAAATTCAAATCATCGGAGAGGAATCCACCTCTTTCTAATCTGTTAGAGAAGTATTTTGCTCTTTTTCTCCAATGTGCAACAGGAAGTCCATTCTTTTCGTCGGAAGCTTTCTCATAAAACTCTTTTGCTTCATTTTTTTTACCGATACATTCTAAGGCAATGGCCTTTTCGAATAGAAGCATTTTATCATCTTGGAGAGTTGTTAATTCATCAAAAGGTGCTATTGATCCTTCTAAAATTGACATCCTTGTAGCATCAATAAGTTTTTTCCATGCATCTCGCCATTCAATCTGTTCTTCTGCCATAAATTTTCCTTGTTTTCTAAAAATTTTCTTGACTAAATATAAAATATGTATTATATATGAATTATAGTCGTTTTCGACATAATTATAACATATTTTTAGGAGTTTGCCATATAGGATTTAGAGCCCAACCGAATTTTGGGAGGAATTAGCTAGATGCTAAAGACATTTTACACAAAATTATTCGGTTTTCCAAAGGTAATTATTAACACCTTTGTGATGTTGGCTTTGTCTGTATTTGCAAAATACAGTTTTAATCCTATTGCAGTTTCAAAAAGAAATTGCAGAGAAGAGGCAAACTTTTTTTATTTTAAAGATTTATCCAATCTTTTTATAAATAAGTCCCTTTTTAATCAAATCAATTTATTTTCTCACAATTAGAATTAATCTGAAATCTTAATCAGGTTACTTGTTGGCATTATTTTATCCAAATAGGTTTTTAGGAGACTTTTTATGAAAATCATTTATCTTATTTCATGCTGCAAAGAAAAACTTCCTCATTCAGCGGAAGCTCAAGACTTTTACCAGAGTAATGGTTTTAAGAAACGATTAGGAGAAGCTTTTTCACATAATCCAAATGAAATTTTAATCCTTTCTGCAAAACACCACATAGTTGAATTAAATCAATTTTTGGAACCTTATGATATTTGTCTTTCTGACCAGAACATCAATGAACAGAAAAGGTGGGCTGAAATATGCATTGCTGATTTAAAATCAAGATTCAATCTCAAAGAAGACAAATTTGTAATTCTTGCCAAAAAAGATTACTACAAGAATTTAATTGGTCAGAATCGTATTGAAAAATATAAAACTCCTTTGAATCTAAAGGAAACACTATGCTCTTCTGGGAATACAAATTTTTCAGTTATACAAAAATTCCTCTCTGTTACAGGAAAAGCATACTGCGATGACTGTTTATCAAAACTTACAGGAATAACTCCTCGACAACAGATTAATCAAATCTGTAACAAGAATTGCCGCATTATCCATCGTGATGATTACGGGAAATGCAGTTACTGCGATAAATACAAAATAGTTCGTAGTTTGTAAAAAAATTTTTTAAAACTGGTTCACTTGAGTAAAGAAGGAGTTAATAATGGTAGCTTTTATTGCGGTATATGTTGTTTTATTTCTTTTTATAACTTTTATACCAACAATCATTCTTTGGTATAAAAGAAATCACTGTCCAAAATGTGGAGCCTGGAAAACACTTTCTTTTGTAAAGGAAGTTGTTACAGATAAAGTTGTTGGTCATGATAGAAATCGCTATGGAAGCGGTGGTGGATATCATAGATATGGTGGCTTGGGAGGTTTGCATACTTCACATACAAGTGACCAACCTTTCATTCGCTACTGGGTTGAAGAGCGATACATCTGCACAAAGTGTAAGCGTCATGTATCCATTCATACAAGGAAGGATAAAAGATGATAGAAGAAAAATATTTTGGAAGAAAAGAAACTAAAAACGGGATTCAGGCTAAGGTAATCCTTGCTCGCTGTCCTTTTACTTTGAGTAAGTCAGATAATGTGTTCGGGATGAGAGTGCAGAAACATGGGGCTGACTGGTATAGAACTTGGGCTTTCAAAATCGATATGAAAAAAGCCCAGCATGAAGGTTATGACAGGGAAGTAACTTCAGGAACTTTTTATCCTGAATCTGGATATCCTGGATGTCCTTACTGTGGAAGTATAAGTTTTGCACAGTGTTCATGTGGAAAATCTTTCTGTAGCAAGAGAGAAGAAGAGAATTCCAGTAGGCAGATAAGTCTTACTTGTCCATGGTGTGGACAGACTAGAATTTATTCAAAAACTGAGAAGTTAAATCTCGAAGGTGGAGGTTATTAAATTGAATTTCAAGA
>CALBXN010000096.1 GCA_937890485.1 uncultured Treponema sp. | reverse complement strand
CTTCGATATAGCGGCTGTCGAGAAGGAGAACAGCTTTTTTCCTTGTTACAAGAAAAAGTTCTACCAAACATGCTCAGAACTTCATCCACTGATTATATGGCACATTTGCACACATTAGCTTTGTGTGAATCAATTGCTGCCGAACTTATTATTGCAACATATAATCAGTCAATGGATTCTTGGGATCAATCTCCAGCTGCAACAGAAATTGAAGTTGAAGTTGTAAAATGTCTTTGTAAACTTTATGGTTACGACGAAACTTCTGGGGGATGTTTTACTTCTGGTGGAAGTCAATCAAATCAAACAGGTCTTTTACTTGCTCGTGATTGGTATTGCAATACAAAGTTAAATCATGATGTAAAGAAAAAAGGTTTACCTGCAAATTACTCAAAGTTTAGATTTTATACTTCCGAAATTTCTCATTTCTCAATGGAAAAAAGTTCACATTTAATGGGCTTGGGATATGATGCAGTTGTAAAAGTTCCAGTTGATAAAAATCAAAAAATGGATATTGAAGTTTTGAAATCTTTAATTGAAAAAGATGTTCAAGATGGAAACTTGCCAGTTTGTGTTGTTGCAACAATTGGAACAACTGATTATGGTAGCATAGATGATGTTGCTAAAATCAGCAAACTTTGTAAAGAATATGGAATGTATCTTCATGCAGATGCTGCCTATGGAAGTGCAGTTATCATGTCTGATAAATATAATAACAGAATTGGAAATCTTGCTTTATGTGATTCAATAACTGTTGATTTTCATAAAATGTTTTTACAACCAATTAGTTGTAGTGCAATTTTAGTAAAAGATGATTCTCTTTTTGAAGCATTAACATTACACGCAGATTATCTAAATCGTGAAGAAGATGAAGAAGATGGATATACAAATCTTGTAGGAAAATCTTTGCAAACAACAAGACGTTTTGATGCTTTAAAAGTATGGATGTCATTTTTACTTAGAGGAAAAGAAGGTTATTCTTCAATCATAAATACTTGTATTGAAAATGCAAAATACTTTTATGATAGAGTTTTATCTGATTCTTCCTTTGAAACAATTGTTGAACCAGAAATTAGTTCTGTTGTTTTTAGATTAAGTGCATCTGATGAAATTAATAAACTTGTTAGAAGAAAATTGATTCACCAAGATGGAATAGTTATTGGTCAAACTGTTTTTGAAAACAAAGTTTATTTGAAGTTTACTCTTTTAAATCCTTTAGTAACTCATCAAAAATTAGATGAACTAATTGAAGAAATAAAATTTCTATCAAAACAATGAACTTTCTAGAATTACTTTCTCCAGCAGGAGATGCAAAATCTTTTAAAGCTGCAATTCTTGCTGGAGCAAATGCAATTTTTTTTGGTGTAGAAAATTTCAATGCTCGTCAACGGGCAGAAAATATTTCCTTTGAAAATCTTTCAGATTTAATAAATCTTGCAAAATCAAAAAATGTAAAGTCTTATCTTACTTTAAACACTTTAGTTTACGATTCTGAATTTTCTAATTTATTTGAAACTGTACAAAAAGCAATTCAATGTGGAATTGATGCTGTGATAGTTCAAGATATGGGAGTTTTGTATTTTGTAAAACAAAATTTTCCTGATTTAGAAATTCATGCTTCAACACAAATGACAACTCATAATATTTTACAATGTGAATTTTTATCTGAAGTTGGAGTTTCACAAATAAATTTGAGTCGTGAACTTTCTTTAGTTGAATTAAAACCTTTGGTAAAATTTCTTAATTCAAAAAATATTATTGCAGAAATTTTTGTTCATGGTGCATATTGTATTTCATTTTCAGGACAATGTTATTTAAGTAATTATTTATATTCAGAAACAGGTAATAGAGGTTTGTGTGTTCAACCTTGTCGTCGTGAATTTTGTTCTACTGAAAAAAAATATTTAACTCCATTTAATTTAAAAGATAATTGTGCGTTAAATTTTGCAAAAGAATTAAAATCTTTAGGAAATATAAGTTTAAAAATTGAAGGAAGAATAAAAAATTTTGATTATGTTTGGGCAATTACAAAAGAATGGAAAAATGCACTAAGTGATGAAAAATATATTTTTCAGAATAATAAAAATAATTTAGTTTATAAAGTTATGAATCGTTCTTATTCAGATGATTATTTAAAAGGTTTTTCAAGTTCTAATATGTTTACATTTGGTTCTAAAGACCATTCTTTTGTTGAAAGTGGAACTGTAATTTCTTATACTGCAAATAATTGTAGAATAAAAATTTCGGAAGATTATGCTGAAGAAAATGATAAGATTTTAATAAAAGATAAACAAGATAAATTTATTTGTTCTGGAATATTATCAGATTTTGATAAAAATAAAAATGATTTTAAATTAAAAATAAATAGTAAAGAGTTTAATAAAATTTATTCAGGACAAAAAGTATACATTCAAAAAGATATTATAAAAAAATATGATTTAGAATATCAAATAAATAATTTATCTGTTTCAAAAAATAAAATTGAAGTTGTGATAGATGCAAGATTGAATAAAAATTTAATTGCAGAATTTAAATGTAATGAATTAAGTTTATCTTGTAAAATAAAATCTTGTTCAGTTTTACAAAGTGCAAAAAATAATTCACTAACTAAAGAAATTATTTTTGAAAAATTAAATAAACTTGGAAATACAAATTTTGCAATTTCAAAAATTGAATATGTTTTTTTTGAAGAAGATTTATTTTTACCAATAAAAGAACTAAATGAAATTAAAAAAAATGCTATTGAATATTTTGAAAAAAATAATTTACATAAAAAAAATATTTTTATTAGCGATAAACCAAAATTCTTTGTTGTAAATAATTTTAAAGAAAAAATTCAAAGTAAAAATATTTTTATGTTTTCAGATATTGAAAAATCAAAAGTTCATTTATCAAAAAACGAAAAAATAATTTTGGAATTTCCTTGTATAAGTGAATGTGAAGATTTTCTTTTGAAAAAAGAATTTACACTAAAAAATAAAAATGTAATTCCATATTTTCCGTCTGTAATTTTTGATAATCAATTAACACAATTTAAAAATTTAATTGATAATCTTGAATCTAATCGAATGTTTTTTACAGAGAATACTGGTTTAATGTATATTGGTTTTACAAAAGGATTAAAAGTAATTGGTGGACAAAATTTAAATATTACAAATTCTTACTCTATGGAATTTTACAAAAAATATTTATCTGGTTTTGTTCCTTCATTTGAAACTCCTAAAAATGAAATGATAAATTTAATAGATAATTCTAATGATATTCAGGTTTGGTTTGCAAAATCTTCTTTTAGATTATTGATGCAAAGTAGACAATGTTTGTTAAAGAAAATTACAAATTGCAAAAAAGAAAATTGTGATTTAGATTGTATAAAAAATTGTGAGAAGAAAATAAATGTAACTGGAAAAAATAATGAAAAAATTACTTTGGTAAAACGAAAAGGTTTTTATTCTGCAATTTACGTTCCACACAAAATAGAAGAAAATTTTTTTAATAATAAAATTGATTATTACATTTTAGATTATAGAAATATTTTTTAATATAAATTATAATTATTTTATGACCTATTTAGAAGAAATAAAAATAAGATTTGCAAATGATTTTTTTGCAACAAAGGCAGCTAAGATAAATATAATTTCGGCAGAACCAGTTGATGAAAAAAATATTTATGACTGTGAAGCAACAAATGTAAATTGCGAAATGATAATCGAAGATTTGCATAGAAACGCTGCTGGTGGAGTAATGGGTGGGGCAATTTTCACTCTTGCGGATTACGCTTTTGCAATTTGTGCTAATGCTTTAAATAAATCTTTTGTTACAGTTTCTGTTTCTAGTACAATAAATTTTATTGGTGTATGTAAAGGTACAAAATTAATTGCGAAACCAGAATGTGTTAAGACTGGGAAAAATTTATGCTTTTACGAAATTAAAATTTTTGATGATTTAGATAATTTAATTTCTTCAGTTTTGATGACAGGAATAAAAAAGGGGCTTTCTAAAAATTAGACAGCCCCTTCAATAAAATTGTTATAGAATTATTTTAAAGCATCAATTACTTTTGTATTAAAGAATTCATAAAAGTTTTCTTTTGTAATTCCTGTTACAATTTCACCATCAATTCTAAGATTTGC
>CALBXN010000095.1 GCA_937890485.1 uncultured Treponema sp. | reverse complement strand
CTTTTAGAATACAAGCCATTTGAAATTATAAATGACTTTTTTATACCGGCTCTTAATGCTGTGGGAGAACGTTTTGAAAAAGGCGAAAGTGTGCAACTTGCAAATTTATTAAAAATGCTTAGAACTTTGCATCAACTTTCTGGAATTGAACTTCTTTTGCCTGTAACAGAACCTTCTCCAATGGAATATCTTTACGCAAAAAATCCAAAAGAGCCAGAACGTTACCGAGAAGTTCGAGAAAAAATTCCAGAATACGGTAATTCTTCCTCTGTAAAAGATACAAAAAATTTTATTTGGGGCGAAGATAAATGAACACAACTGCCGAAGTTAAAATGTGGGGAACTTCAATTGGTGCTGTAACTTTGCCTGAGGGGCAAAAATACGCTTCATTTGAATACAATCCGTCATTTTTGCAAACAGGAATTCAAGTTTCTCCCATTACAATGCCTTTGGGCTCTGGTATTTTTCGATTCCCAAACCTTTCTTATGAATCATTTTTCGGGTTGCCAGGATTTTTAGCTGATTCTCTTCCAGATAAGTTTGGAAATCAACTTATAAACGCTTGGCTGTCAAAACAAGGGCGCCTTCCTGAAAGTTTTAATGCAGTAGAAAGACTTTGTTACACAGGAAATCGTGGAATGGGGGCTTTGGAGTTTTATCCACTTTTACAAAATCAAAATGACTCAAGCGAAGCGTTAAATGTACAAAATCTTGTGGAATTGGCAAGTCTTGTTTTACAAAATCGCCAAAACTTAAAATCTGTTTTAGATGAATGTGATAAAAAAAACTTAAATCAAGAATTGGCTAAAATCATAAAAATTGGAACTTCTGCAGGAGGGGCAAGGGCAAAGGCTGTAATTGCATTTAATCCTGCAACAAAAGAAGTTCGCTCTGGTCAAGTTCAAACTGAAAAAGGCTTTGAACATTGGCTAATAAAATTTAGTGGTGTTTCTGGCAACAAAGACAAAGAAAATGATGATGAACTAGATTTTGGTCTTGTGGAATACGCTTATTACCTTATGGCAAAATCGGCAGGTATTGATATGAGCCAATGTTATCTTTTAGATGATGGCAAAAATCAGCACTTTATGACAAAACGCTTTGACCGTACAACAGACGGCAAAAAACTTCATATGCAAACTTTAGCAGGGCTTTGTCATTTTGATTTTAATCAAGCTGCAAGTAATAGCTATGAACAAGTTTTTTCTGTAATGAATCGCTTAGAATTATATTATCCAGAAAAATTGGATTTTTTTAAACGAATGATTTTTAATGTAATGGCTTGTAATTGCGACGACCATGTAAAAAATGTTTCTTTCTTAATGGATAAAACTGGTAAATGGAAACTTGCTCCTTTTTATGATGTTTGTTTTGCCTACAATCCAGCAGGCAAGTGGACAAGTCGTCATCAAATGACCATAAACGGAAAAACTAGCAACTTTATAATAGAAGATTTTAATCAATGTGCAAAAATCGCTAGTTTACGAAAAAAAGATGTAGTATCTGCAATCTATCAAGTTAAAAGTGCAGTTTCAAAATGGCAAATCTTTGCAGAACAAGTTGGCGTCAGACCAGAAATGTCTAGTGCAATAGAAAGTTGTTTTGTAAAATATATTTAACATTTGTATATCTTGTAAAAAATACTTGACAATTGCAAAATCAAATGCTAATCTATAATCATGAAAGATTCAATAAAAGCCTTGCGGGAAAAACACAATTATTCTCAAAGTTATTTGGCAACTTATCTTCAAGTTTCTAGGCAAATGTACATAAAATACGAATCTGGTGAAGTTGAGCCTCCTGTAAAAGTTGTGGTTGCTTTGGCAAAACTTTATTCAGTTTCTTATTCTCAAATTATTGATGATGAGTTTTCCCCTAACAAAGAAAAAGTTTCTTACAAAATCCAACAAGATACAGAAAGTTATGTTGCCTCTCCTTCTGTGAAATATGGATTTTATGATGAAAATTCAAATAATCAATTGGGAATCTTAACGGCGGCATTAAAAACTCTTTCGGAAGAAGCACTTATTTCTGTTGGGGCTTTTATAAAAATGCTACAAGCCGAGCAAATTATCCCAAAACAACCTAGTTCAAAATCAAAAAAAGCCTTCTTCGACTTAGCAGGAAAAATTTCTCTTGATTCCGACTCTGTAACTGAATTTAGAGAGGCAAGTTTAATATGATTTTGGTAGACACAAATATACTGATTGATTTTTTGAAAAATCCCACTAAAGAAAAAGAAGCAATTTTTCAAGAAAATGAAATTGCAACTTGTGGAGTGATTTTTACTGAACTTTTACAAGGTAGCAAAAATCCAAAAGAAAGCGAAAAACTAAAAACTGCCCTAGAATGTTTTGAATATCTTACTTTTGAAAAACAAGATTGGCTAGAAGTTGCTTGCCTTTTTGCAAAACTGAAAAAAAACGGGTTAACAATTCCCTTTCAAGATGGAATAATTGCCTATCTTGCAATAAAAAACGATTGCCAACTTTGGACAATGGATAATCATTTTAAATTGATACAAACAGTGGTTCCCGTGTTAAAACTTTTATTTAGTTGATTTTTATAGCAAGTTGATTGGGATAATTTTGATACAACAAGTTTTCCCACTTGAATAAAACTCAATTTTCCTATAGACTTATGTAAGATTTCGGAACTGCCGGAGTTATGAGGAGGTGAAATTTTTATGGCAACAATCATGGTTGACGATTCAGAAAACCTTGAAAAAGCAATCAAACGCTTTAAACGCATGGTTGAAAAAGAAGGTATTGTTCGTGAATTCAAAAAACGTGAATACTATGTAAAACCTTCTGCAATTAATCACCAAAAGAAAGTAACTCTTGAACGCAAACTTTTAAACAAAAAACGCAAGTCTGACAAAAAAGAGTACTAGAATTAGTTTTTAATTGAAATTTACAAGCTGAAAATTTACTTAGTGTAGATTTTCAGCTTTTTTTATTTTTGACACTTCCAAGAATAGTTTCAATATCTTTCTTTAAGAATTTATACAAATCTTCTTTTAGTTTTGCATAAAGATTTTCAATAATATTTTGCGAAATTTCTGTGTTTTTATTTTCTTTCAAGTTATCAGTTTTTTCTTGTTTTTGAAAAAGTTGAAAGGCTTCAATATCCAAACATTGACAGATTTTTTCAATCGTATCAGGAGACGGAAAATACTTTCCATTTTCGATACTGTTGATGTAATTAGAACTTTTTCCAATTTCTAGTGCTAAATCGATTTGACGTAAGCCTTTTTGTTTTCTAAATATTTTTAAATTAGTTATAAATAATTGTTGTAGATTACCCATACATTGAAATTATCTTAATTTTAAAATCTATATACATTTATTTTAGCGATATTTTTCTAATATTTGTTTGACAAAACATCTTTTATAGATGTATCATGTACATTGAAATCAGTTTATTTATAACAAAAAATTATAAAATATATCCAATTTAGATGTATTTTATTGGAGGTAAACTATGAAACTAGGAAAACTTTTGGGAACATTGCTTGTTTTATTAGCAATGTTTGTATTTGTAGGTTGTGGTGATCCAGGTGTTCTTACTTTAGAAGCGATCACTTATGGAAATGATTGTCTATATGAATCAATGACTTTGTCTTTGCAGTTAGGATATCAAGATTATAGAGACTGTGAAAAAGTTGATAAAATTGTTTTATATAACAAGACTTTGGATAAAGTAATTTATGAAACTGAAAACTCACCATATAAGAATCCAAAAGCTCTTTATGAAATAAAAATTGATTATGATTGGGTAACAGAAGAAGAAGGTGAAAAAGTTTATGAATATTATTGGCAGCATGGAGAAAATATTTCTAATACAGTTGCAGTAAAAGTTAAACATTACAATCCATTTAGAGTTTATTGTGATGACTATACGGCAATACCTGCTGAATCAGATGATGATATCTATAATATTCAAAAATTATATTATATACCTGATGTTTATAGATTGACTACTGTTTATACATCTTTTGATGGTGGTCCAATGTATACTATGTACAATGGTGAAAAATTTTCAGATCCATTTTATTTAATTCTTGCTAATTATGAAGATGACAAGTTTTTTTCAAATTTTAATACTTTGACTCAGTATGTAATGAATGAAGGAGAAAATACATTTACTAAAACTGATGTAGTTATCAATAAGAAGTACGGTGATAATACTGTTAATTTTACTCCAACTGCTTCTTCTTGCAAAATTTATTTTGAAACTCCTAATGGGGATAAATCAGATGTAATAACTTTAGAAAAGGTTAATTTAGATCCAGATTTACAATGTAGCTATGATGGTTCTGCAGAAATAAATTCATACGGATTTTTGAATCTTCCAGCCAATTCAACGGATCAACAAAGAACAATAACAGTTTCTTTCAATGGAAATAATAAGGAAATGATTTTATACAACAATGTAACCCTTACAGCTGAAGTTATTCCACCTTTTGTTGGTATAATGGAAAAAGAAATTGTTCTTCCTCCTACCACAGAATTAGGATACGGTGACATAGAGCCAATACTATGCTTAAAATGGAAGTGGGGAAAACTTGGTACTGAGGTATGTGATATTGCTGGAGCTGTCACTTATGTAAATCCAGACAATTAAACAGAATAATTAGGAGGAAAACTTATGAAAAAAATTAATTTAGGATTTGCAATATTTTTAATATTAGCAATGTTAGTAGTTCCAATTTTTACATTTGTTTCTTGTGATAATGGAACAACATCTCAAGGTTCAGAAAATCCTAACACACCATCTGTAGATACAGATGAAGAAGACGGTAAAGAGGATGACAAAACACAAGATGAGGAACAAAGCTGGAATTCATCATTTTTTATTGGCGATTGGCTACAAAATACTCATGAAACTACAATTACAATAAATGATGATGGAACATTCTCTTTAGCATCAATTATTGATTCATTTAACGGTTTAACAGGAACTTACGAAAATTATATTGAAGATGATTCTTCACGTTGTTCAAGAGTGTCATTTAATGGATTGGATGGTACTTACATTTTAACTATGATTGAAGAAGATGTGTTTGAAATTGCTCTTCCTGATGGTATGGGAGGAACTTGTACTTTTGTAAAAAAACGCACAGGAAATATTGATGTTAAAGGTAGATGGGAATCTGAAACTCTAAGTTTTCCTATCGAATTTGCAGAAAACACATATACAATTTATAAGACTAATGGTGATGCAGTAGAAAATGGTAGTGGTTCATACACTATGGATGGAAACTCATTAACTGCAACTGGCAATTATGGTTTTACAGGACTTCTTGCTCAGTCTGGAAATTCTTATGTTTATGCACTTGGGCAAGATGCAATTTACACTAAAGTAATAGAATAAAGATATAAATATTTATTTAATAATTGCTCAATATCAGTTTTAGATGTAAAATTTGGTATTGAGCTTTTTATTTTTAGAGTAGGAGTTTTATGAAAAAAATATCTTTTCTTCTATTAATTTCAATTCTATCACTTAATTTATTTGCACATACAAAAATGTACCATGTTGGACTTAGTGCAAATTTTCTTTCTTATATTGATGAAGAAGACAGCGAACCTACTGTTGATGAGTTAGTTAGTGGTAATTCCGATGAGCCTTTACTAGATGATACTCTCCAGTGTTTTAATTTTTCTGCTGGTTTTTCAATTTATTTTGACAAAGATGATAAATATGATAAGTTTATGCCGCTTTTTGATTTCCAAGCAGGATTGGGTTGGGGAACTCCTTATGGAATAGGATGGTATACTCAATACTTGGGAGGAATCAGTTTTAGACCAATATCATTATTGTTTCTTGATCTTTCTGCAGGTGCAAAACTTACAGGTGCTTGGCATACTTTTGAATATGTAATTGTTCCTGATAGTTATTGGCTAGATATTATAGTAGATTGCAGTTTGTCATTAAATTTTTTCTATTCTTTTGGCTTAAAAGCTGGTATTTTTATGAATTTTGGAAGTTCTGGTTTTGATTTTTTTCCAAGTATTTCTATTTTAATAGGTGAAAAAAACAAGTAATTTCTCTTTCACAAATTAATAAATTTAATTTTTAAGTTAAATAATTTTTTGGAGGTTAATATCTGAAATGAAAAAACTTATTTTTATTTCTTTTGCAATTTCAATAATGTTTACAATGCAAAGTTGTGATTTTCTTTTTGAAAAAAAGATTGAAACTTCTTGGAAGTGTTTAATTCATTATAAATGTTACGAAGAAATCACTTTTTTTACAGATGCTAGTTTTGAAGCAAAATTATGTACTACAGATTCTTATGATATAATAACTGATAAATATGATTATAAAGATGATAACAAATACGGAAATCTTGTTTCTTTCAAAGGTGAGATAGTTTCTTGTGAACCTAAAGATGCAAATACAAAATCCGATGATGTAATTGTATACTTAAATGTTCAAGAAGGTCTAATTGAAGGAGAATGGAAAAAACTCGGACTTGTTGATGGATTAAGATATTATTTTATAATTGCAGATGGTGATTATGCTAAACTCAGTGATAATGATTATATAGATATAAAAGATAAAGGTTTTACAGAAATAGAAATAGAAGAATAAAACAATAAGGAATTTTAATATGAAACAAAGAATAATTTGGTTACCAACTTTAATAGTTTTAGTTTTTTCTACAATGCTTACAGGATGTGTTAGTTTAGATAAACTTTCAGATGACGAGTTTCTAAAAGAAGCAGGAATAACTGTAGGTATTTTAACATTTGTTGGAATTATTTCTTTGTTCAAAAAAGATGATTCTAAAAAAAATTCAAGTGATAAAAATCAAGTTGAAAAAGTAAATCATACAATTTCATTAAATAATTATCATAAAGAAATGGAAGATATAAAATTTTCTAGTAAAGGGATAAATACTATAAAGCTAACAGGAACTTACACAGAAGATAGTTTTATAAGCTTTGTTTATTCCATTAAAAATGTAAACAAAGTTACTTTAGATTTAAGTAAATTAAAAAATATGGAAGAAGTTCCTGCAAAAGTTTTTAGTGGAAGTAATAACTTAGTAAAAATATATCTTGCAAAAACAATAGAAAAAATAAATACAGAAGCATTTTATGATTGCGAAAATCTTGAACAGATTACTATCCCAGAAAATACAAAATTTATTGGAGAAAATGCTTTTAATGATTGTTCTTCTTTAACAAAAATTACATTACCAAACGGTCTTGAACAAATAGCACCTTCAACTTTTGAAAATTGCGAAAACCTTCTTTCTATAGAACTTCCAAAATCTGTAAAAAGTATTGGTTCAAATGCATTTAAAGATTGTGCAAGTTTAGAAAAAATAAAATTTAATTCTAATCTTGCTGTAATAAAAGATTATGCCTTTTATAAATGTACTGCCTTAAAACAAATCTCTCTTCCTGATTCTGTAACAGAACTTGGAAGAGAAGTTTTTTCAAATTGTTCAAGTCTTGAAAAAGTCAAACTTTCAAACAAATTAACGCAAATTTCATCGAGTTTGTTTATAAATTGTTCAAGTTTAGTTTCTGTATATATTCCAAATTCAGTAACTGAAATCGATTCTTCAGCTTTTTCAAATTGTATAAGTTTAAAAGAAATTTTAATTCCTTCTTCAGTTGAAAAGATTGGTTCTTATGCTTTTAAAAATTGTACTAATCTTACAAATGCAAAAATTGATGGCTGTGTAGAATTTTCTGGATATACTTTTTTAGATTGTAAAAATTTGAAAAATGTAACATTCCCACCAGAAATTAAAGAATTAGGATATGATACTTTTAAAAATTGTACAAGTTTAAAAACAATCACAATCCCAAAAACTTCATTTTCGATAATTGGTGATATTTTTGAAGGTTGTATAAATTTAGAAAAAGTAATTATTAATTCAGACATAAAAGAATATAGAATCAATGGTACTGAATTTGCAGATTGTAAAAAATTAAAATCAATAGAACTTCCTGCAAGTTTAGAAAAAATAGAATCTAATTCAAATTTTTATTTTGAAAATGTTTCAAAGGATTTTAAATTTGTTTTAGATTCAAAAAATTCTTTTTTCTCTGTTTCTACTAATGGAAAAATGCTTACATCAAAAGATGGTAAAACTCTTTACGCTTGGATTGGTGCATCAGGTGATATTACAGTTCCAGATGGGCTTACAGCGATTGGAAGTAATTTTTTCTCAAACAATAAAAATATTACAAGCGTAATAATTCCAGATTCAGTTGAATCTGTAAGTGATAGTGCTTTTGCAAATTGTACTAATTTAACAAGTGTTGTTTTTCCTAAAAAATTAAAATCTGGAAAATTTTATAGTGAATATAATATAGAAACTTATGAATATGAAGAAATTGAACATATTCGTTTAAATTTATCTGGTTGTGAAAATTTAACATCTGTAGTTTTACCTACAAATATTTCTTTTGTAGATTTTAGTGGTTGTAAAAAAATAGAAAAATTAGTTTTACCTGCTAGTTGTATAGGTGTATCTGTTGATGAATGTTCTAAATTAAAATCAATTGAATTTGAAGATGGTGTTAAAGACTTAGCATTTAGTTATGATTCTTTTAAAGGTTGTACAAATTTAGAACTGATTAAATTTCCTGCTTCTTTAAAATTTATAGGTTATCCTAATGAAAAATATCCAATTTGTTTTTCTGTTCTCGCAGATTGTCCAAAATTGAAATTTGAAGTTGATTCAAATAACGAAAATTTTTCTACAGCTGATAACGGAAAAATGCTAACATCTAAGGATGGAAAAACTTTATATGCTTGGGCTGGACTGTCAGGAGATGTAACAATTCCAAAAAATATTTCTATCATAGAAAATTCTATATCGATATTTGAAGGCTATGATATAAAAACTTTAACAATTCCAGAGCATGTTATTTTTATGGGAGCTTATTCAGCTTCTGGTAGTAACATTGAAAAATTAGTTATTAATGCAAAAGAAATTTGTTTATCAGATAGGGTTTTTTATAATTGTAAAAATTTAAAATCTGTAGTTATAAATGGTAATTTAACAAATAAATATTTTCCTGGTCTAGGTTGGAGAGGATTTGGTTATGGACATTCTGCTTTTACTGACTGTGAAAATTTAGAAAGTTTTGAGTTTTATGGAAAATTTATTAATTACGAAAATACAGACGAAGAAACTCTTTCTAATTGGTTTTTTAACTGTAAAAACTTAAAAGAAATTTCAATTCCTAAAGATATAAAAACTTATGATTCAATGTTTAATGGTTGTTACAATTTAAGAAAAATTGATGCAAGTAAAAATCCAAATTTTGCTGTTTCAAAAGATGGTTCAATGTTGTTATCAAAGGATAAAAAAACACTTCTAGCTTATCCTTCTGCAAGTGGAGATGTAATTATTCCAGATTATATTACGACAATTGGACATTCTGCATTAAGCTGGAATGAAAATATTACATCAATTACGGTTCCAGATAATGTAACTGTTATTGAACCAGGTGCATTTACAGTTTGTGAAAATTTGAAAACAATAACTTTGCCTAAAAACATAAAAAAACTTGAAAGTATGTTTTCGTATAACACGGTTAAAGAAATAAATTATCCAGGAACTGAAGAAGAATGGAATGCAATTGAAATTGATGAAGACGCAAAATCTGATTTTAGAAATGTAAAAATCAATTTTAATTACAGAAAATAACTCACTATCTTCCCCAAATCAATAAATTTTCTCAAATGACAGTGCAAAACAAAATTGCATTAACTATACTTTTATAAGAGTATAGTTGTACTTTTATCTTATTTTTCATATCGCAAGGAGAGATGTTTTATGAAAAAAATTTATTTTGCATTGTTGATTTTATCAGCAATATTTGGATTGTCGGTGTTTGTTTCTTGTAGTAATGATTCAGATGTTGTGCTTCCTTCAGAAAAATTCGTTGGTGAATGGATTCAAACTTCACTTGAAACAAAAATTGTAATTAGTGAACCTGGAAGTTTTAGACTTGTTACTCAAGATGATGAATTTGCAGGCATTACGGGAACTTATGTTACTACTACAACTGGAGCAACAATTTTGATTGATGGTATTGAAGAAGAATATTCTCTTGTCTTTATAGAAAAAGATGTTTTTAAAGTTGAACTTCCTCAAGACATAGAAGGGGACGCTTATTTTGTAAAAGAAAGAGATACTGAAATTAATTTTAATGGAACTTGGAAAGATAGTGATAATTTAATAAATTTAAAAATAAATGATGTAAATGATTCAGCTATACTTTCAGTAAATAATCAAGCTTCTATAACTAATTGTGATTTTGAAGAAGAAGATAATGCTTTTATTCTTCTTGCAAATGTTGATCCATTGTTTCCTTTCCAAGTTGGAAGCGGTGTAATTTCTGCTTCAGGAAAGGCTTACGTATACTGCCTAGCTCCTGATGGAGAATGGTTATCAACTGTTTTGATTAAATCGGGAATATAATAAATTATCCTAACATAGCCAATTTTTGATGCACTTCTAGAATTTTTGCATGAAGGTAATGTTCTATGGCAGTTTTTTCGGCAACTCCAAGGACGTTACCTTCTTTGTCTAAAATTGGTAAAGCGTCTACATCATGTTCTGTAAAAAGATTCATCACTTCTGGAATTGGCATTTCCGGTGTAACAAAAATTTCTGTAGGAACCATAATATCTTCTGCCATCATTGCTTCGTAAAAATCCATTATTAGCAAAGTTTCTTTTAAGTATTCCAAAGTGATAATTCCAGCAAGTTTATTATCTTCAGTTTTTACTACATAGTTTTGATTATGATTTTTTCCAAAAGAATTTATTAGAGAAGGCAAACTTTCGTTTTCTAAAATAATTGCAGGGGAATTTTTATCACAAATTGCAAAACCTCCACACTGAACATCAGAAAGTTTGCATTGTTTCATAATGTCATCTTCTGTAATATCAAGTCCACATTCTTCTGCCTTTGTAACGCCGTACTTAACACAAATCGGGCCTAAAATCTGTACAATAAAAGTTGTGGCAGTAACAATCAGCATTATTGTACTTCCGATTGTGTCTTGAAATTGTTGACCAGCTGCAATTGAAAGTCCGATTGCAACTCCTGCCTGACTTAAAAGACAATATGGAAGATATTTGTAAACTGTGATTGGTGCCTTTGTAAGTTTTGCTCCGATTTTTGCACCGATAGTTTTTCCGATAGTTCTACACAAAACATAAACGATAGCGATTATTCCTAAGAATGAAGTAACATTCCAAATATTTAATTTTGCACCAACCAAAACAAAAAATAAAACATAAATTGGAGGTGTGTATTTTTCAATAAATTCAAAAACGGCTCTGATTTTTGCTGGTGCAAAGTTTACAAGAAAAAATCCAATTGCCATTGAACAAAGAATGTTATCAAGATTGATTAAAGCACAAATTCCAGTGGATAAAAACAAAAATCCTAAAGAAAAAGATAGACTTCTTCCTTCGTTGTTCATAATATTTTTTAGTAAAAGGCTAAGTATAAAACCGATAAAACATCCCATTAAAATTGAACCAAAAATATCGTAGGCTAAAGTTAAAAGTTGTGTTCCCAAAGATAAACTTTGTCCACCTAAAAGGTTTGATGCAATAGAAGATGTAATTGCGTACAAAATCAATGCAACAGCATCGTCCATGGCAACAATTCCTAAAACACTGGAAAAAGCCTGCTTTTTTAGGAAATATGCTGCATCATAATTAAATGATTTTAACCTATATTCAAACTTCCAATTACCAAACATTGTTTTAGTATCATCTGAAATTTCACATTCTAATATGACTTGTTCAAAATCATGTTTAATCTCTTGTAAATATACTATTTCATTTTTATCTGAAATTGTAACATAATTATTGATTAAATTTTCATCCATTTTTTCAGATAATAAATAATATTTAATCTTAGTGGGACCATCATTACTTAAATTAATCTTATCATATATATATGCTTTGATATAATTTTAAATAAGTCAATAATGGTGATTTAAATGGGATTTCTAGATAAACTATTTAAACCAAAATGGAAACATGAAGAT
>CALBXN010000094.1 GCA_937890485.1 uncultured Treponema sp. | reverse complement strand
CCGTTTTTTTCATATTTTAATTTTATCATACTTTTTTCATAAAATCAAATCCTTGACTTTATGCCGAAAAACATATAAAATAGATTTATTATGTTAGATTTTAGATTTATTAAAGACAATCTTGAAGCTGTAAAAAAGAATATTGTAGATCGCAATATGAATTGTGATGCAGATTTAGTTGTACAACTTTTTGATAAAAGAACAGAATTAGTTACTTCTTTGCAAGCGTTACAAACAAAACGTAATGACAATGCAAAAGCAATGAAAGGAAAACTTCCTGATGATGAAAGAAAACGCCTTATTGAAGAAGGAAAATCTATCAAGGAAGAAATTTCTAAGGCAGAAGCATTATTAAACGAAACAGAAGCAAAACTTGATGAAGCTGCTCGTCAAATTCCTAACATGGCTCATCCAGAAGCTCCTGTAGGAAGTTTAGATACTGAAAACCTTGAAGTAAAACGAGTTGGAACTCCTAGAGAATTTAGTTTTCAACCAAAAGATCATGTTCAACTTGGTCAAGATTTGGATATTATCGATTTTGATGCAGGAACAAAAGTTTCTGGTCCAAAATTCTATTTCTTAAAAAACGAAGCAGTTTTCTTAGAGCAAGCACTTATTATGTATGCAATGAATATTTTAAGAAAACACGGATTTACACCTTTTATCACACCAGATATTGCTCGTGAAGAAATTTTGCAAGGAATTGGTTTTAATCCAAGAGGAAATGAATCAAATGTTTATTCGCTAGAAGGAGAAAATTCTTGCTTGGTTGCAACAGCAGAAATTACTCTTGGTGGATATCACTCAAACGAAATTCTTGCAAAAGAAAAATTACCACTTTTCTACTGTGGACTTTCACATTGTTTCCGTCGAGAAGCAGGAGCAGCAGGTCAATTCTCAAAAGGATTGTATCGTGTACATCAATTCTCTAAAGTTGAAATGTTTGTGTATTCTTTGCCAGAAGATTCAGACAAAATCCACGCAAAATTACGAGAAATTGAAGAAGAAATTTTTGTTGGATTAGGAATTCCTTTCAGAGTTGTTGATACTTGTACAGGAGATTTAGGTGCTCCAGCTTACAGAAAATGGGACTTAGAAGCCTGGATGCCAGGAAGAAACGGCGGTGAATGGGGAGAAGTTACATCAACTTCAAACTGTACAGATTTCCAAGCTCGTCGTTTAAATGTAAAATACAAGGATGATGATGGAAAAAACAAATTTGTTCACATGTTAAACGGAACAGCTATTGCACTTTCTCGTGCTATGGTGGCAATTTTAGAAAATTACCAAAATGAAGATGGCTCAGTTTCTATTCCAGAAGTTCTTGTTCCACTTTGTGGATTTGATAAAATTACTAAAAAATAAATTATCATAATTTGATAAAACAAGGCGTGATTTTGTAAGAATTGTGAAGACTATACTTACCAAAATCACGCTTTTTTTTACGCTATTTTATTTTTAATAATTTGTTTATTTTATAAATACTATTCTAAAATCTTTTTGTTTATTTTTTCGTATAAAAACCTGTAATCTTCAAATTTTAAATCAGAAAATTCAAATTTATAACAAGTTTTTTCAGAAGAAGTTTCACTTTTAAATTTATCTTTTAACACAACTTTACAGTTAATATTTCTATAAACTAGCGAAAAAGGAACAACAAGTTCCAGTGAATAAACTTCTCCAATTTCAAAATGAATTTTAGATGTTAAACTTCCTATAAATAGTTCTTCTGCGGAAACATAAAGTAAATAAGGGTGCAAAAATCTTCCCTCTACAGAAGGTATTTGTGCTGTAAGATTTTCAGAAAAAAATTGTATTGGAATTTGAGTTTCATCAACAGGAACAAACAAAGGAAATTTTTCAGATGTAATACAAGGAAAATTTCCTTCAGTTTTATCATCTGAATTAGATAATATACATTTAAATTTTTCTAAAAATCCATCATTAATTTCATCATGTTTATAAATAAAATCAGGAATTACAACAGCAAAACCATTTTTTACATGACGCAATGCACTTTCAAAAAACAGACCTCTTCCATTGTAATAAAAAAACACACAAATTTTTGCATTATCAACAATTACGCGAGAACATTGATTCCTAGTAAAAAAAATTATTCCTTGTTCTAAAATTGAATAATTTTTTTCTTCTAAATTTAAAGGTGCAAAAGTTGGAAGATTTTTTTCAGAAGGAATATATTCAGTTGATATTGCTTTTATTTGTAATTTAGGCAATTTCTCTTGTAAATCTTTTAAAACAATTTTTCTTTCTACTATAGAAAGTACATTACTCATTTTTGCTCCACTAATTTACTGTAACTAACTTGCTCAATAAAGTATGAATCTTGCAGATAAACTAAAAAAAACAAAGTATTGTAATAACCATTTTCTGTAAACATTCTTACAGGAACTTGATATTCATTTAAAAATTCATTTTGAATAATAATTGGTTTTCCTAACAAAAATGAAGAAACATTCCCGATATGAGAAAAATCTTCAAGAAAGATTGGTTCTAAAAAACGAGTTTCAGGAGAAATACAATCAATTTTGAGTTTTTTTTCATTTATTCCATCAATAAAAACTTGAATTAAATTTTTTATTTTCGCATCTAAAAGAGAAATATCCAAACTTCCAAAGTTTTTTAATTCTGGATATAAAATATCTACAGGAGGTTCATTTTTAGGATAAAAAAGTCTATCTTGAAACAAAACTTCACTAAGACCTTCAGGAAAATCTCGTTTATTTTTTTTCTTTTCTTCCTCTTTTTGACGCTTATATTCCAATTGTTGATGAGGAAGCATTCTCTTAAATTCATCTGAATCTTCGAAGTTTTCTTCTTTTGATTCATTTTCATGCAGAATATTATCAAGATTCTGCGTCCAATTTATATTGTAATCAAGATAAGACATTTGATTTCGTAAAGAATTATCAGTTTGAGTAACAATTATCGAATTTTCAGAATTTGAACAAGAAAAAATAAAAAAAGAGAATAACAAATTGTAAAAAATAAAGTTAACTTTGTTCATCCTTTACATTATATCACAAAAAAAAAGTTTATTATAGACATAAAAGCCTGTAATGATTAAAATAAAACCATAAAATTCAATAATTTAATTTAGGAGTGATTTATACAAATGGCATTAACTTTAGCTGAAAAAATCCTTCAAGCTCACATCGTTCCAGAAGCTTGCAAAAACACAGAATTTATAAAAGGCTCACCTATAAAAAGAGGAAGCGATATTGCAATAAAAATTGATCAAACTTTAACTCAAGATGCTACAGGAACAATGGCATATCTTGAGCTTGAAGCAATGGGCATTGAGCAGGTTAAAACTGAACTTTCAGTTGCTTATATTGACCACAACACATTACAAACAGGCTTTGAAAATGCTGATGACCACAGATTTATTCAAAGTGTTGCTAAAAAGCGTGGAATTCGCTTTTCTCGCCCCGGCAACGGTATTTGTCATCAGGTACATCTTGAGCGTTTTGGTAAGCCCGGCAAGACATTAATCGGCTCTGACAGTCACACACCAACAGGCGGTGGTATCGGTATGCTTGCAATGGGTGCAGGCGGACTTGACGTAGCAGTTGCTATGGGAGGCGGTACATATTATATTACAATGCCAAAAATGGTAAGAGTTAACCTTACAGGAAAGTTAAGTCCTTGGGTTGCAGCAAAAGATGTAATTCTTGAAGTTCTTCGTATAATGACCGTTAAAGGCGGCGTAGGCAAGATTATTGAATACGGTGGTGAA
>CALBXN010000093.1 GCA_937890485.1 uncultured Treponema sp. | reverse complement strand
TTATTTTCATCTATTATATAATTAATTTACGAGGTACTTATGGAATTTTTAAAAAATATTAGTGAAAAAACTTTAATAATTACAAACAATAATTTAAAAGAAAAAATCTTAGAATTTATTAATTCATTAGATAAACTTATTAATGTTAAACTAATGACTAAAAGTGAATTTAGTAAACATTATTTTTATGATTATAATTATGTTTTGGATGGAGATATTTGTTTTAATAATTTAATCTCTATTGGAAGATTATAATCTCCATATAAAAATCCATCAAAATCTTGCTTTTTATCATATCTTCTTAAGACATCTACAAAAATCTCATTCGCTAATGAATAAAAATCTTCATTATCTATATCATGAAATTTTAATTTAATAAGAATTTTATCCACCATCTTTCTTAATTTACTTGCGTTGTTTGAGTAATAAGTGTTTAAAATATTGACCATTGAAATAACCTACCCTTTCTTATTTTTGTGTACTTTAAGTACAAACAGGGCATATTGGATTTGAACCAATGAATCTAGCAGTCAAAGTGCTATGCCTTAAACCAAACTTGACTAATGCCCTATAATATTTCTTCTATATTTAATTATTAAAATATGGAACTTTTGCAGAAATGCTTGAAAGTGCTTGATTTTTGAATATCTAATATGTATAATCAATCTAAGCAGCAATTCTGCTGTTTCACAAATTCTTAGGTCTATTGACCTTCTGAATCTTGTGTTTTATGTTTGTTTGAAAAGGTCTAGTATGGAGGTACGCCAATACCGATGATATACTAGGCTTTTTCTTTTATGTATCACACGAACAATAATAGAACATCTGTTCGTGTTTGTCAATAATTATTTATATTTATTAAGAGATTTTTATTGTACTTATTTATTCTCTTAACAATATTGTTTTTTGCATACCGTGGGGTTGTATATTCATTAAGTCAATCTGAATTTCTGTAAACACGTTTAATCTTCTTACAAATTCATCGCAAATAGACGAAACTGCTTTTGCATCTCTTATCATGGCTTCGCAATCTGATTTTAATTTCTGATAAAAAACTACGTCTTCATCGTTTTCTAAATCTTTAATCGCCACCAATACTTTCTTACCCTTTGATTTTCTCAAAACCTCAATGGCTTCTTCTGTTGTCATCTCTACATAATTCATCTGTAGATACCTCCTTTTTATTCTCCAAAATTGGCTTGATAAACCCTACGAATTTCATTTCTTTCGTTTTCGTCTGTTACCGTTCCAATTTTACTTATAATTCTTTGACTACTGATAACTCTCATCTGTTCGCCAAGAACCATAGAGTCCTCTTTTAGACCAGTAAAGGTATTACTTCTAATTAATGTATGTGTAGGCTGATTCAAGTTCTTAATCTTGGATGTGAGTGGTATTACAATAGTAGTGCAGCTATGAATATTTCCCACATCATTCTGAATAATAAGAACAGGTCTTATTCCACCTTGTTCAGAACCAACTGCTCCTGATAAATCAGCTTTAACTATATCATATCTTCTTATGTCCATCTCGCATCCTCCTTCCTTTTAATATGTAAATACCTTCTATGTTTACTATTATATAGGGTTTATATAAACTTGTCAAGTGGTTTATATAAGTTTTTTTCAAAAAGTTGACATAGGGTATATATAAACCTTATAATAGGCACATACTAATATGGAGGTGTTATTATGCCAAAAGGTCAGTTATCAGACAAAAATACTATAATGTCATTTGCTATTCCTAAAACACTTAAAGATGAAATAGGTATAATTGCCGAAAAAGAAAACCGTTCCATGAGCAATTTAATTGTTACTTTACTTGATAATTATGTACATTTATATAAGCAACAAGAACGACTTATAAAATATCAAGAACTCATATCTCAGATAAATAAATCTGACAAATAAGGCTCTTATGCAAAGTGTACAGTATTGTACACTCATATTCAAGTTGTAAATAATGGAAACAAAACAGGCGATACCTATTACAGTATCGCCTTTAATTCTGCCTTAAATCGGACAAGCTATTGTGAAATCTACCATTGTAAAAATACTATTTTACCTTCTTTGTCCACATCAACAATCGTTCTAGTAATAGGATATTGTTTATTTCCCATTTCATCTTCACCAACTGGTGACGCATTTGAAACATTATCTAATGTTTCCATACCACTACACATCACTTCTGCTCCACTTGGCATTTCTTCCAACATTGCCATCAATTCGTATACTTTCATTTTATCCTCCAATCTTTATGAATTAGTTAATTCATGGATTTTAATACCAACAAAATACAATTGCTATTAGACATTCCCTCTCTTAAAACATGTCTAACATTTTCAACAACATATACAATGCCATTGACATCAATCTCTTCGTCTTTTCGTGGAACAAGACCTAATGTTCCTTCAAATACCAATGTTCCATCTGACAAAGTAGCTTTAATATAGTTTTTCATAATCAATCACATCTCCTTAAATTTTCACTTCTATTGCTTTTTAAAACCTAATTCTGTTATTGTATGTTCAACTTTCTTAACATAATTATCTCTACAAGTGTCACATAAGCATTTTTTAACACTATACCAACCATTAGGCATATAGATTTTTAATTCAAACTCGCCAAATTTTGTATAATATCCATCATCATACTCTTGTGATTTTCCAAGATATTTATTACAATCATCACAATAAAAATTATGAATTACATTTTCAACTGTGCGAGTTATTACTTCGTTCTTTTCCATATTGTTACCTCCTGATGAAACTGAACATTTATTGACATTCTTTTTTTAAAGTAAAACACCTTGTTGGTCTATTTATTATTCCATTATAACAAATATACTCTTTCGTAAATATAGCATCAGGCTTTTTGCTTTCTCTATCTAATTTATCCATAACAAATTTGAACCTAAAGTGATGTCCGATACAACCAGTTCTTTCACGTAGCTTAACTCTGTCACCGCCAAATAGTTCAAACAAATCTTCCATTAACTGACAGTCACCCCAAGTAATCATTGTATGTTTAATAAAAGGTTCTTTTCTGTCAAGTTCTTCTAAATACTCTTTTGCAATTAAAGAATACTTCAAATTTTCACCTCTTTTCGTCTTTAGAACTAGAAATCTATTGACTGTACTTTTCTCTTAATACATGTCTATATTCATTAAACCAATCATTTATATATCCAACGTCTGTAACAATTATGCTACCATCTTCACAAATATATCTTGTTGACGATGAGCATTCAATCTCATGTTCAATTGTCGCTATTATCTCTTCAATGATTTCTTTTTTCTCCATAATTACCTCCATAAATCCAGCCTTTTAAAGCTATTTACACATCTCACATTCATATAGCTGCATATGTTCCCTAACGCCCTTTAGCTTCACAATATATAGCGTAGATTCATCATCATTTGGAAATGCTTTTCGCACAGTCCTTTCTACGATTTTACCATTTATATTTTGACAACAATCACTCATTGAACAAACAGTATAACCTGCAAAATCTTTTAATATTTTTTCTTTCATTACATCTCGCTCCTTCAGATAGTAAATATAAAACCATCTCGGATAACCATCTTGCCAGATATCACAATAATGCCTATATCTTTTTACCTTATTTTCTTTGTATAGTTCAGCAAGCAGTTTACCAAGTTCAGGAATTTTAGGTGCACCATAAGGAAACCATTCAATAACCTTTGGATTAAATTTATCATAATAAGCAAGAACAAATTTCTCTGCTGTTATATCAATAAATTCCGTCTTATGTTCTGCCATATACTTTAAAATCCATTGCTTTTTATCTTCTTTTACCACCTAAAAACACCTCATTTCCACCATAAAAACAGCAATCTATTGACCTTTAATGATTTCGCATTGTTTCAATGTTCTTTCAATCAGGTCATTCAGATAATTTTCTACAATTTCAAGAGCCTTATTTTTTGCTTCTTCTACATCATCTGTTTCTAAATCATGAAGTTCAATATTTGCCTCTCTGCATGTTAATAGCCAAGTATTTTTATAATATATATGTCTAGTAACAATAACCCTATATTTTAATTCTTCCAATTTTAATTCCCATGTTTTAGGAATTCTTTCTGTATCTCCTTGCTTATAACTTGTTATATCTATCCAATTTAATTTCATGTTTACCTCCAAAATTTTCTTCTTAAATACCAGATTTCAAGACTATATTTCCTTATTATTAAAGTTCTCTTTTGTAAGTTTCTCTCCACAAGCAGGGCAAAATCTAAATTTATTTTCAGAGTTGCACATACTAAGATGACCAACAAAAGCAATTTCTCCATTGTTTATCATTAACTTTCTAAAATCATATTTCCCATCACATAATTTACAATTCTTGTTCATAATAATCTCTCCAATCTAAATAAAATCAATCTTCAATTCCCACATTTCTGGCTTTCTTCACAGTCAATTCTTCTATTTATTTCTTCAACGCACCACCAATATATCTTTTCGGCAATTTCAAATTCTTTTCTATCTCTATCTGAATGCATAAATAATTTGGCTAATTCTCTGTCTTCCTTTTGAGACAAATCTTCTTTTGATATTGTATAATCTATAATTTTCTTCATAGAAATTATTTCTTCCTGTAATATTGTTCATACCAACGCTCTTTTCTTACATATCCATTGGTATTCTCAACATTTCTTTCTTGTAAGTTGCACTTATTTGGATTGTTACACATTCCACTTTCCCTATTAAAATGTGGGCAATTATTGATATCTATCGGCAATTCACATTTATACATTTTTTATACAACTCCTTGCATATTTCCATTCTTTACTCTGCAACACTAAATTTCTATATTCTTCATAGTTCTTAATCTTTACGTATTTTCCATTATAAACATCAAAGCACTGCTCATCTCTAGCCATCTCATACTCATTGGCAGACACGACTATGTAGATTTTATTTCCATAATTATATTCCAATATCGTTTTAAATAACTGTTCTTTGAGGTCTACAATATTATCTACACTCAGTCCACTATCAACAGCATCAAGAAGAATCCATCTTTCATTTGGTATCTCTTTTTCTTCTTCATATTTTCCATCCAGTTTCACCAAACTACGTGCAAGCGCTTTAAATTTTGCATCCTTTGTATCTTCGCCTGTTTTAACAAAATCACCTAATCTCGCAGCAAGTTTTCCCATATTCATTACAATATTTTCACCTTCAGATGAACACATTGCAGTCGCTCCAAAAGCAAAATCTTCATGATAAAATGCTTCCGAAACAGAATTATGCCCACCGTCTTTAAGATTGTCAAACAACACATACGGAATATTTTCTTCCTTTAGAGCATGTCTAATTTGATGTAATAACGTTGTTTTGCCAATTCCATTACAACCAACAAGGACTGTAACACCTGGCTTAATTTCTATTGTTTTCTTCTTATAAAGATTAAACCCTTCGTCATAATAATCTCGTTCCAACTGAAAATTTCTACTCATGTATACATTTCCTTTCCATTGTATCATATCCATCACTACTTCGCTATCAATTCCAACCCATCCAACAATTCATTATACAATCTCATCAATTTAATGGCATCCGTTTCATCCTTCATATCTAAAATCTTTCCAAACGCACACAACATATAATCTCTTAACTCCGATGTATCATATACGCTTACAGGCTTCTTAATCAAGAATGGAACTTCTTCCCCGTCCATAACATATCGCTTATATTTATTTCCCAAATCTTCCAAATATTCTTTTTCCAACTTGGCTGTCTCGCCAATATAGTTATTAGTCATTTGTTCTGAAGAGTGATTTAACATGCTCATTAATACTGACTTTGCTTTTGGGTCATTTGGATGTAACTCTAACATCATTTTTCCCATACCCCTACGCATTGAATGAGAACGTATTTCATAGTCCAGACATTCGCCAGCTTTAATAAGAGCTTTCCTATATCCTTCAAATGAAATCACTTTACCTCGATGCGTTCCATGTAACTGCTTAAACACATATTCTTCATAATCATATTTAAAATCAATACTTTTTTCATTTTCTAAAAAGATTTTAAATGCTTCTTGAACGGCTGCATTGATGAAGATTTCTTTAGTTTTACTTGTTTTCTGCTCACCACGAATACGATTTCCACTCTCTTTATCTATCTTTTGTACATCCCACATCTTCTTCATATTTCCATTTTTATAGAAGAAATCAGACCATTTTGTTTGAAGTAAATCTGAAATACGTCTTCCTGTATTAACATTTAGAGTAAAAAGTAAGTAAAAATTCCACTGTTTATTTTCCATAAAATAATCTTGGATACGTTTCATATCTTCAAAATTTTCAATAGCTGTTTTAATGGATTTAGTACCTTTCTGCTTGTTTGCTACGTTTCCATTGCAATCAAGATACTTTTTCTTTCCATCAACGTTGATGAAACATTTGCCTTTCATATCTGTAAGCACAAAATAAGTCGCTCCTTGATACTCGCAAGTCTTTCTTGTAGGTTTCTTTTTTTCTATTGTCTGTTCTATTTGATTTGCTAACATGTAAAACGCATCCTTCCTATTTATAATCTTCTCTTAGTCC
>CALBXN010000092.1 GCA_937890485.1 uncultured Treponema sp. | reverse complement strand
GCTTGTGGGTCAACTTTTTTAATTGCGTTTACAAGTAAATTTTTTTCATCCCCAGAAATTACAGAGTATATCAGATGTCTTGTTTGCTTTTCAAAGCATCCTTCTCCTGTGAATAAAGTTGCGTCGTGATTTGTTTTTTCTTTTATCAATGTATAAATTTCATCAGGCTTATTTGTTATTACAAATAACGTAACTTTTTGGTATCGTCTGTATAAATAATTTAAAAGTTGTGTAGCTGTAAACTGAAATATCATAGAGTAAAGAGCAGATTCCCATCCAAAAAGAAATCCTGCAACTGCTAAAATTATCATATTTGCATAAAGAATATAATTCCAAGCATCTTTGCCAAATCGTTCAGAAATAAATATTGCAATAAAATCAGTTCCTCCGCTAGTTGCTCCAGCAAAAAGACAAAAACTTACAGCAACTGAACTTAATAATCCACCAAAAATTGCGGAGAGGAGAATATCATCTGTTACTGTAATGGTTGGTAAAATATCTGTAAAAAATCCAGAAAGTAAAATCATTAAACAAGAAAGAAGAGTGAATTTTTTTCCTATAAATTTAAAACTAATTATTGCTGGAATTAAATTGCATAAATAATAAATTGGAGCAAATGGAATTTTTATATCAAAAAATGTTAATAAAATTTTCTGAGTTAATTCTGTAATTCCTGTAAAACCTCCTGGAATTAATCCAGAGTTTACAACGAAAATATTTAAGTTCAATGCAAAAAGAAAAGAGCCAACACAAACAAGAAAAATTCTAATTATCGAAAAATATTTTGAGTTAGGATTTATTTCAAAAATTGTGTGAATAGAAGATTGCATAAAATTTTTTTTATTTTTTTCGTTCATAATATTAGTATAATATTGAAAATAAAATTTGTTAAGGGTAAAATGTATCTATTAGTAAAAATAATAAAGAGGATAAATTTATGGCAGGCATTTTATTTTTTATTTCCGTGATAATAATTTTATGTATCATTTTGAATAAAGTTTCTTCAAAAGTTGGAATGCCGATGCTTTTGGCTTTTATCCTTTTAGGTATGATTTTTGGTTCAGATGGTCTATTTAAAATTAAATTTGAAGATTACAAAAGTGCCGAATCAATTTGTTCTATTGCTCTTATTTTTATTATTTTCTACGGAGGATTTGGAACAAATTTAAATGCTGCAAAACCTGTTGCCGTTAAAGCAGTTTTACTTTCCACTTTAGGAGTTGTATTGACTGCTGTTTTTACAGGATTGTTTTGTTACTTTGTATTGAAGTTTGAAATTTTGCAATCATTTTTGGTTGGAGCTGTAATAAGTTCAACTGATGCTGCATCTGTGTTTTCAATATTGCGTTCTAAAAAACTTAACTTAAAATATAATAGTGCTTCTTTGTTAGAAGTTGAAAGTGGAAGTAACGATCCATTTTCATATATGCTTACAATCATAGTTCTTTCTTTAATGCAAGGTAATGCAAGTATTGGCAAAATGTCATATATGCTTTTTGCTCAAATTGTTTTTGGTCTTGCAATCGGTTATGGAATTGGTTATGGAGCATATTATATTTTGAATAAGTTTAAATTTTCTTCTGCGGGATTTGATTCTCTTTTTGTTCTTGCAGTTGCAATTTGTTCTTATGCTATTCCAACTCTTATTGGTGGTAACGGATATTTAAGTGCTTATGTAGCAGGGCTTTTGTTAGGAAATAAAAAATTTCAACAAAAGTCAAATCTTGTTAATTTTTTTGATGGCATTACAGGATTGATGCAAATGTTAATTTTCTTTCTATTAGGTTTACTTGCTTCACCTTCCGTAATGGTACATTTTATTTTGCCATCCTTAGCGATTGCATTATTTATTACTTTTGTTGCACGCCCTGTAACTATATTTGCTATTCTTTCTCCGATGAAGTGTCCTATAAATCAACAACTTCTAGTTTCGTTTACAGGATTAAGAGGGGCTGCTTCTATTGTATTTGCAATTATGGCTATTACAAACAAAGGATATGTTTCTGATTTTGGATTATTCCATATTGTTTTTTGTATTGTTCTTTTTTCAATCACTTTACAAGGTTCATTAATTCCTCTTGTTTCAAGAAAACTAAAAATGATTGATAACAATGCAAACGTTTTAAAAACATTTACAGATTATCCTGAAGAAGTTCCTGTTCAATTTATTAAATTGAATGTAACAGAAAATCATACTTGGGTTGATAAAACGATAAAAGAAGTTGTGCTTCCTCCAGAAACAATTTTAGTTTTAATTTTGCGTGATGGAAAAAGAATTGTTCCAAGAGGAAATACTGAAATAAAAGCAAATGATGAAATTGTTTTATGTGCTCAAGCATTCAATTCTAAAAATGAATCTAATGAAGCAAAAAATGAAATTGAACTTGTTGAAATTGAATTGGAAGAAAATCACAAATGGATTGGAAAAAAATTATCAGAGATTGCTTTCGATTTACAAAAATCTTTAATTGTTCTAATTAAACGAAATGGAAAATTAGTAATCCCTGACGGAAGAACTATACTTGCAAAAAATGATATTTTAGTTTTGGAACATGATGAATAGGATTGTTTTGTGATGTTTGAATTTGATAGTGAGTTTTTTAATTTAAATCAAATTGCAGATTCTGGACAATGTTTTAGATGGCAAGAAATTTTTTGTGATAACGAATCAAAAAAATATCACTATCAAGTTCCAGTTAAAGATAAGCTTTTAAATATTTTTCAGGATGATAAAAAAATAAAAATTGATTGTACTGAATCTGAGTTTGAAAGTTTTTGGAAAAATTATTTTGACTTTAATACAGATTATAAAAAAATTACTTCCTTAATTGTTGATGATGAATATTTGCAGCGTGCAATAAAATATGGATATGGTATAAGAATTTTAAATCAAGATTTATGGGAAATGATTATTAGTTTTATCATAAGTCAAAATAACAATATCCCACGAATTAAAAAATCAATAGAAGGTCTTTGCAAAATTTTTTCTAAAAAACAAATTACTTTGGAACTAAAAAGTTTTCCAACTGCACAAGAGATAATTTCTTTTGGTGATAAAAATAAAATTCTTGAAAAATTAAAATCTGTAGGTTTAGGTTACAGAGATGAATATATTTATTTAATAAGTTTATACACGATTGAAAATCCAACTTGGATTGATGAATTAAAAAATATGACTTATAAAGATGCTTTTGAAAAATTAATTTCTTTCAAAGGAATCGGAAAGAAAGTTGCTAATTGTATTTGTTTGTTTGGATTACATTTGATAAATGCCTGTCCTGTTGATACTTGGATTCAAAAAATAATTGATGAACGATACGACGGAAAAATTCCTTCTTGGATGAAAAGTGAAGTTGCAGGAATTTATCAGCAATACGCATTTTATTACGAAAGATTTTTATCTAAAAAATAAAATTGTTTTGTATGAGTTTTTCCTTTTACGGAATCGTAAACAAATAATATTTTTGTTTTTTCGTTTTCAAAAGTTACTGGGTTAAAATTAAATTCATCATATTCACTATGAGCATAAGCAAGTCGTGTGCTTTCAAAATTGCAAAATTTAATTAAGGCTTCTTTATGATTTTCTTTATTATAATTTCGATTATACCAAGTTGGTAAGTTGCTTATTTTTTCAGAAATGATAAAATCAAATTTAATTAATTCTTGTAGTAAATCTTTATTAAAAATATTTTGAAATTTTTCAAAGTGATTTGAATTTATATAATCTAAAAATAATTTGTAAAACACATTTATTTTCTGAGGTGTTTCAAAAATTTTAATTTCTCTAAAGTAATTTACAATAGAAGATAAAATTTCAAAAATTGAAAAATCAAATTTTTCTTGTAAACAAAAAATATAATTGAAAGTAAATTCAAAATTATTTGAGTTATAAAAAATATCTAAAACTTCTTCTACATCTTTTAAAAATTGTAAATCAAAATAAGAAATGTATGGAGTTGATAAAACTTCGTAAGGTGGAGTTTCAGAAAATTGATATTCATTTTCTTTTGCAAAACTTTCCATCTGTGTTCCAGATAAGATTTTTAAAAATCCAAGTTGTAACATGTCCGGTTTTAATTTGATGACATAATCAAATGAGTTTTTAAATTCATTTAAACTTTCATGAGGAAGTCCTGCAATTAAATCTAAATGTGAATGTATTGTTTTAGGAATTTGTTTTATTTTTTCATTTAGCATTTGTAAATTTGCAGAGCGACCAATAGCTTGTAAAGTTTTTTCATTTGTACTTTGGATTCCAATTTCAAATTGCATAATTCCTTTTGGAAAATTTTTAATTGCTTGTAACATTTTTTCTGTAAGTTGTTGTGCTGCAATTTCAAAATGAAACATTGTTATTCCATTGTGATTCTCTTTTAAGAAATTCCAAATAGAAATTGTTCTTTCTTCATTTAAATTAAAAGTTCTATCTACAAATTTTACAAGTTTTACTTTTGCATCTAAAAATATTTTTAAGTCGTCAAAAACTTTTTCTAAACTTCTGTTACGAACACTTTTATCAATAGAAGAAAGACAATACGAACATCTGAAAGGACAGCCACGCGATGATTCGTAATAAAAAATTCTGTTGTTAATATCAAGTTCATTTAAATCAGGATATGCAAAAAATAATTCATCTAAATTTTGAATTGGAGTTCTAGGTGTAAATTTTTTATTTCTAAAATAAATTCCATCAATATTAAAATCGATATTTTTAAATTCATTTTTTTCTGATTCAAAATTTTTATTTAGATTTTCTAAAAGTTCACAAGTTGATATTTCACCTTCGCCAGAAATTACACAATCAATAAATTTATTTTCTTGTAAAATTTCTTCTGCACGATAAGAAACTTCTGGGCCTCCAACTCCGATAAAAACTTTTGGTAAAATCTTTTTTATTTCTTGAATCACTTTTAAAGTAAATTCTACATTCCAAATATAAATTGAAAATAAAATAACATTTGGTTTTTCAAAAACTATATCTCTAAGGATGTCTGTTGTTAATTGATTTATTGTAAATTCTTTTATAATAGGATTAATATTTGATTTATGTTTTACATATTCTTTTATTGAACGAATTGCTAAGTTTGTATGAGAAAATTTAGAGTTTATCCCAATGAGTAAAGTTTTCATAAGTTAATGAAATTTTAACAAAATAATATCTTGTTGACAATATCTGAAAAAAATAAAAAACGCTCCAAAAGATAATTCTTTAAGAGCGTTTTTCATAATCTAAAAATTATTTATTTAGAATTTATTACACAATACCTTGTGCGATCATTGCGTTACAAACTTTTAGGAATCCTGAAATGTTTGCACCTGCAACATAATTTCCTTTCATTCCGAATTTTTCAGCTGCATCGTATGCTGCGTCGTGGATGTTTTTCATAATTCCTTTTAGTTTTGAGTCAACTTCTTCAGCTGACCATGAAAGGCGTTCTGAGTTTTGGCTCATTTCAAGACCAGATGTTGCTACTCCTCCAGCGTTTGAAGCTTTTCCAGGAGCATACAAAATTTTTGCTTCTAGGAATGCACTAACTGCTTCTGCTGTTGAAGGCATGTTTGCACCTTCTGCAACAAGTTTAACTCCGTTAGCCAAAAGCATTTTTGCTTCTTCGCCGTTAAGTTCGTTTTGTGTAGCACATGGGAAAGCACAATCACATTTTACTTCCCAAGGACGTTTTCCTTCAACGTATTTTGCGTTAGGATATTGTTCTACATATTCTTTAATGCGTCCACGGCGAACTGTTTTAAGGTCTTTTACCCAGTCAAGTTTTTCTTGTGTGATTCCATCTGGATCGTAAATATATCCGTTTGAGTCAGAAAGTGTAACTGGTTTTGCACCTAATTGAATAAGTTTTTCTGCTGCATATTGAGCAACGTTTCCAGAACCAGAAATTACACAAGTTTTACCTTTGAAGTTATCTCCAACTTTTGCAAGCATATTGTCTGCAAAGTAGATTAGTCCATATCCAGTTGCTTGAGTTCTGATTAAAGAACCACCGAATGTTAAACCTTTTCCAGTTAAAACACCTGTAAATTCGTTGCGAAGTCTTTTGTATTGTCCAAACATATAACCAACTTCACGTGCGCCAACACCAATATCTCCAGCTGGAACGTCTGTGTCAGCACCAATGTGTTTTGAAAGTTCTGTCATAAAAGATTGGCAGAATCTCATAACTTCAGCGTCTGATTTTCCGTGTGGATCAAAATCAGCACCACCTTTACCACCACCCATTGGAAGTGTTGTTAGTGAGTTTTTGAAAGTTTGTTCAAATCCTAAGAATTTTAAAATTCCAAGATTTACAGATGGATGAAAACGAATTCCACCTTTGTAAGGTCCAATTGCACTGTTAAATTGAACTCTATATCCTCTATTTACCTGAACATTACCATTATCGTCCATCCAAGGAACACGGAACATAATTACACGTTCTGGTTCAACCATTCTTTCTAAGATGGCATTTTTTTCGATTTCTGGCATTTTTTCTACTACTGGTTCAAGTGTTTCTAATACTTCTTGAACTGCCTGCAAGAATTCTGGTTCGTGAGCATTTTTTGCTTTTACTTGCTCTAATACGCGGTTTATGTATGCATTCTTCATACCATACCCCCAAAAAATAAAATTAAGGTGATTATTTTTTTATAGGGCATTTTACCACAAATGAATAAAAATACACAATAGAAAACTTTTATGTATAAATATTTTTTTTTAAATTTTATGTAAAAAAAGTTTTTATCAAAAATATCAATAATGTCTAATTGTGTTAGAAGTATGATAAGAATGATTATTTTTTTGTGAAATGAATATAAAGACAGATTGACAACAAAAAATATCTTTTAGATAATCAAAGTAACTTTATAAAAGTGAGGAATTTTATGAAAAAAATTTTAATTATTTTTATGATTTTGTTATGTGGAAGTTTTTATCTTTTTGCACAAGAAAATGATGAAATTTCTACTGAAAGTGAACTCGAAACTTCTCAAACAGAAATTTCTATTCAAGAAGATTTTGCAGAACCTAGATTTCCTACAGAAAAACGACCAAAGGTTGCAAAGAAAGTAGGGGAAGGTCAATCCGATTTTAGCGAGACTAAACCAAGAGAAAAGAAAATTGAATTTGAGCCAAATGAAAAAACTCCTTTTGAACAATTCAATAAATCTATTGGAGTTTTTGCTTACGCATATCCTGGATTAAGTTGGCAACAATGGCTTGGAAATTTTGGTTATCAAATTAACTTTTCTGGAATGTATATTCCAATGGAATATTATGACTATATTGATTCTCAAGATGTTATTTCTAAATTTATCAATTCTTTTTATATGTTAACTGCAGAAGCTCAATTTGAATTTTTTACAGTAAAATATCAAAAAAATTGGTATGGAAGATTATATGGTCTTCTTTTAGGTGGTTTTTATTACAAAACAGATTACAATATTCCAGAATATTTTAACGGAATTGCAGGTATAGGACTTGGGTATGAAACTTTATATCATAAACATTTTTCATTTCCTCTTCATTTTGGATACTACGCAGAATTTCCAAATGAATTTAAAATGGATTTTGTTTTTGGTGGCGGATTTAGATTCCGATTTTAGTGAAACTTTAGAAAATACAGTAAGTATTTGAGGTTTAACAAATTTTATCTTTTCTATTGACAAATTTTTAAAAAGTTTGTAAACTGACTTTACTTTTCAATTGGAGCGGTGGCCGAGTGGTTTAAGGCGGCGGTCTTGAAAACCGTTGTGCGGCGACGTACCGGGGGTTCGAATCCCCCCTGCTCCGTTCTTAAAAACTAAAAATCAAAGGTTTTTATTTTTTAAGAACTCGAGTTTGCGAAACAAAATCGACAAAAGTGAAAAGTGAAAAGTGCAAAAATTAGGAATGATTTGGTGTGGGCTTCGTTTTCCTGCGGTGTCGTTTTCTGTGGGTGTTTAACGAAGTTTTTTTTACCCCTTGTCTTTCTTGTGTTTTGGAGCGATGACCGAGAGGCCGAAGGTGGCTCCCTGCTAAGGAGTTATACCCCTAAAGGGTATCGGGGGTTCGAATCCCCCTTGCTCCGTTCATTCTAATAATAAAACTTATAGTTTTATTATTAGAATGAACTTTAGTTTTTTCATTGAAAATGAAAAAACTAAACGTTAACTCGATTTGCTTCGCAAACTCGACGGTCATAAATTTGAATACCGAATAAATATAAAAAGTTTTTAGAACTGTTTTTGAGACCATAGCTCAGCTGGATAGAGCGTCAGATTGCGGATCTGAAGGCCGGAGGTTCGAATCCTCTTGGTCTCGTCTTTTTTTAATCAACAAAATTTTTTTTACATACTCTTTTTTTTGCTTGTTTTGTTGTTAAAATTTTTGGAGAGATGTCCGAGCGGTCGATGGTGCAATCTTGGAAAGGTTGTGTACCGAAAGGTACCGGGGGTTCGAATCCCCCTCTCTCCGTTCATTTTATAAAAAAATCTTGAGATTTTTTTATAAAATGAACTTGAGTTTTTGCTTTGCAAAAACTCAACGATTGCTTTATTTTTGTACTTATTGGAAAATTACTAAATTTATAACTTTACATTATAGTTGTTTTTGAGTATATTTTAGTAAAGGCTCTTTGAATGAGTCTAGGTCCTATGCAAGACGCACTTTCGAACTCCGCCAGGTCCGGAAGGAAGCAACGGTAGATAGATGTTGTTTGTGCCGTAGACCACCTAGGCTCTTTCAAAGGGCTTTTTCTTTTTTTCAGTAGAGTAGGAAGTTATATTAAAAAACTTTTTCACCTTTGAACCAAGTTGCAGTAACTTTTCCAATTACTTCCATATTTTCAAAAGGGCAAATCTTTCCTTTAGTTTTAAATTTGCTACTATCAACTGTCCATTCTTCTGTCAAATCTACTAAAACAAGATTTGCTAAAAATCCTTCTTCTAGTTTTCCTCTTGCTCCATCAAAACTATATTTGTTATCAAGACCTAAAATTTTTGCAGGATTTGCAGACATCAATTCAGACAATCTATTTATCGAAATTACTCCAGTTTCAACAAGTTCTGTATTTGCTACTGCAAAGGAAGTTTCTAAACCTGAAAATCCAGGAGCACCATTTTGTTTATCCTCTAAAGTGTGAGGCGCATGATCTGTAGAAATTACATCCACAGTTCCATCTGTAAAGGCTTGCAATAAAGCTTGTCGGTCAATTTCGGAACGCAATGGTGGATTTACAATTAATTTTATGTTTTCCCCTGTTTCTGCATTTAGAGCAAAATGATGAGGTGTAACTTCGCAAGTGATAGAAAATCCTCCACCGATAAAATCTGCTTCGGCTTTTGCTTCTTTGATTGCGTAAATTGAATTTGCTGTACTTACATGAGCCACATGAATTTGACATCCAGCATTTTTTGCAAGAGAGATATTTCGTTCTGTAGCAATATCTTCTGCAAGAGCTAAAAGTCGATTTGCTTCTTGTAAATCTGCTTCTGCTTGAATTAAACCAAGTTCTGAAGTATCTTTGTTTTGCAACGCCCGTTTTCTGTATTCTTTTGCACTTGCTGTAAAAGATTCATCTTCGCAGTGGCAGTCAACGATAATTCCTTTTACGGTACATTTACTCATTGCGTCTAACATCACCAAGGAAGAATTTACATCGTGTCCATCTTCTGTGATGATTGAAATTCCTTCAAGATTATCAATGTGGCTTGTGTCTGTACCAGAAAAATCTTTTGTAATGCTAACAGTTTGAATTACATCTGCCATTTTGTAACTAGCAGCTTCATCTTCAATCTGATGTGCAGTATCGCTTGAAGAAACTACAGGATTTGTATTTGGCATTAAAACTACAGTTCCAAAACCACCTGCAACAGCGGCAGAAAGTCCTGATTGCAAATCTTCTTTTTGAGTTTGTCCTGGATATCGAAAGTGAACATGCATATCGATAAAAGAAGGCATCAAAGTTTTATTTTGGCAATCAAAAAGTTGAATATCATCTTCTGTATCAAAAAAGGATTTGAATTTATTTGCATCTTCTTCTCTTGAAAAATCTCCTTGAACTACTGCAAGAATTTTATCTTTTTGAACAAGAAGAGCTCCTTTTGAATTTATTGTTGAATCTACAATTTGTGCATTAAAAAAGATGATATTTGCCATAATTATTCCTTAATTCTACTAAAAATCCGTACCAGCACTATGAATTTGATCACAATATTCACAAGCATATTCTGCTTTTTCTTTGTTTACCAATTTGAATTTTTGTGCAACATAATTTTCTGTTGTTGTTATACATCTTGGATTTTTACACTTAATGATGTTTTCAATTTTTTCAGGAAGTGAAAGTGTAATTTTTTTTGCAATTTTTTCATCGGAAACAACATTTACTGTAATATTTGGATCGATAAAACCTAAAACTGAATAATCAATATTGATGATATTATCGATTTTTATAATATCTTTTCTACCTTGAGTTTTAGAACTTACATTCATTATTAAAGCAACACAATAATCTGCTTTATCTAAACCTAGCCAAGAAAAGATTTTTGGACCATATCCTGCTTTGATGTGGTCGATTACTAATCCATTTTTTATTGTATCTACATTAAGCATTTTAGTTTTCCTTTTACTTGATTATAAAGAACCTGTAAGTTTTGCAATTAACGCCATTCTTGCAAACATTCCATATTTCACTTGTTTAAAGTAAGCTGCTCTTGGGTCCTCATCAACTTCTGGAGCAATTTCGTTTACTCTTGGTAAAGGATGAAGAATAATCATGTTATCTTTTGCACTTTTCATTTTTTCTTTATCAAGGATGTAACTATCTTTTAAACGGATATAATCTTGTTCGTTAAAAAATCGTTCTTTTTGTACACGAGTCATGTAGAGAATATCAAGTTCTTGAATTGCGTCTTCTAATCGTTCTACTTGTTTAAATTCAATTCCTGCAGGAATAAATACTTGATTGATAATATATTCTGGAATTGAAAGTTCATTAGGACTTATCAAAACAAATTTATTATTTGGATATCGGCTTAAAGCTTTTGCCAAAGAATGAACTGTTCTACCGAATTTCAAATCTCCACATAAACCGATTGTGTGGCCTGACCAGGAACCTTTCATTGCTCTAATTGTAACTAAATCTGTTAGAGTTTGTGTTGGATGATGATGACCACCATCTCCTGCATTTATTACTGGAATTGAAGAATATTCTGATGCTAAAAAAGCTGCTCCTTCTTTAGGACTGCGCATTGCAATAACATCTGCATAGGTTGACACAACTCTAATTGTATCTGCAAGAGTTTCGCCCTTTGTTGTTGAAGTTGCCGCTGCATCAGAAAATCCGATTACAGAACCACCTAATCTTTGCATTGCTGCTTCAAAAGAAAGCCTTGTTCTAGTGCTAGGCTCAAAAAAAAGCGTCGCAAGAATCTTTCCTCTGCAAACATCTGAAAATGCTGCAGGATCAACAATCATCTGCTCCGCCAATCCACAAATTTCATCAATTTCTTGAATAGTCAAACTACCCGGTTCAATAACATGCCGTCCAGTTAGCATAATTTCTCCTATAAGAACTTTGTGAGAAAATATCAATTTTCGAACAAAGTTCTTAGCCGCAATTTCGTAACAAAGTGAGAAATTGCAGTAAATTTACAAGTTTGCGTTGCAAACTTGCTATGAAAAGCGAAGCACCAATTTGTGCGTAGCTTTTCATAAATCCTCATATCTAAAAACTACAAGATTTTATCACAAAACAGGGTAGATTTGCAAGGCGAAAAAAAAATACAAAAAAAACATTGAATTATTTAATAAACGGTGCTAGGATTATCCATATATATAATTAAAGAAGGTTTTTATATGCCTCAAAATGTTAATTCTCTGCACTCAATTCAAGAAAATACAGTTTTACGTTACTTAGATAAAATGTGGAAAATTCTTCCATTTGTATTTTTAGCCTGTGCTTTAGTAGAAGCAGTTTTGTTTATCTTTGTAAACGGAAATCCTTTAATAAAAAGCGATAGAAATTATTTAATAAAACAATGGTCTGTAATTCAATCTTTTTTGCCTACAGTTCTTTCATTTGTATTTTATTTTCCTTGTTATTGGTTATACAAGAATAAAAAATCAAATTTTCATATGAAAAAAACTTATTACCAAGCAATTCTTTATTTATCAGCAACTGCATATATTTTTATTCATGTGGGATATCCTTGTTTATTGGCAATGTATCTAATTCCTATAGTAACAAGTTGTGCCTTTAGTAAAACAGCTGTAACTAGAAGTTTAAAATATTCAACTTTTTTTATAATTCTTTATGCAGTTTTTCAAACACTTACAGAAAAAAGTTCTTATTACATTCCAATTTCTGTTGTAACCGAAATGCTTGTAATTTTTGCAACTTTAATTACATTGAATATTAATGACCAGTTTCATGAAAATTTTGAAAAAATGATAGAAGCAATGAATCGCTCTCAAGAATTAACTGATAAACTTAATACAGATACTTTAACAGGATGCTTTACCCGAGAAAAACTTGAAAAGGATTTAGAATCTTCAGGTGAGGATGTAAAAACCATTGCTTTTGTTGATATTGACAATTTTAAATCGATAAATGATAAATTTGGACATGACAAAGGAGATTTTGTTCTTGTTAAATTTGTGCAAATAATGATGAGTGAATCAGTAAAAATCTATCGTCTTGGTGGAGATGAATTTTTAATTACCAGTTCTTTACCTACAGAAAAATTGTACAAAAAACTTGTTTACAAAACAGAAAACTTTAAATACGAAACTAAAAAAACATTAGGCCACAGCGTAACAATTTCGTGTGGAATAATCAGTGTAAAAGAATTTTCACAAACAGAAATAAATCGTGCCGACCAAATGATGTATAAAATTAAACGCACTAGTAAAAATTTGGTAAAAGTTTTGGATAATTCAAACGAAGACTCTTTGAAGGATTTGTAAAGATTTCATTTGACTTCTATAGTTGATGTGAATCTACTTTTATAGATAATTTATTTTTATAGGAAATTTTGTGAAATGTTCGGCACAAATGGTGCCTCTCTTTTCACAATAAGTTTGCGTTGCAAACTTAAATATTTACTGCAATTTCTCACTAGCGTTGCGAAATTGCGTCTTGGAAATTCGCTCAAAAACTGAAGTTTTCTTCGCGAGTTTCCAATAGGAGATTTTGTGAACTGTTCGGCACAAATGGTGCCTCTCATTTCACATCAAGTTTGCGTTGCAAACTTATAGATTAACTGCAATTTCTCACTTCGTTGCGAAATTGCGACTAAGAAGTTCCTTCGGAATTTGAAAATTCCTCAGTAACTTCTTATAGGAGAATTTATGACTTTAGGGATTACAGCTCTTGTTGCGCTTGTTTTGAGTGCATTTGGATTTGTTATGTATGTTTATTTCTTTTCCATTGGATATGGATTTTCTATCGCAGGAATTGGAATTGCACTTTTGGTAATGTTCCGTCAAAGCCTTACTTTAGGAACTGCAATTATGTGTGGATTGTTCATTATCTACGGAATTAGACTTGGTGGATATTTGGCAATTCGTGAATTAAAAAGTGTTGCTTACAAAGCCTTGTTAAAAGATGAATCTAAGCAAAATGTAAAATTTGGCGTAAAGGTTTCTATCTGGATTAGTTGTGCAATTTTATATGTTTGTGAATGTGCTCCTGTAACTTTCCGTTTAGAAAACAAAGTTGCAGATGACAATTTCTTGTATGTTGGAATTGCAATGGCTGCTTTAGGAATCCTTATCGAATTTATTGCCGATTTACAAAAATCTAGTGCAAAGAAAAAAGATCCAAAAAAATTTGTTACAACAGGTTTGTACAGAATTGTAAGATGTCCAAACTATTTTGGTGAACTTCTTTTGTGGACAGGTGTTTTTGTTTCTGGAATTAGTGTTTGTAATTCACCTTTACAATGGGCTTTGGTAATTCTTGGATATATCGGAATTGTTTATGTTATGTTTAGTGGTGCAAGACGATTAGAAATTCGTCAGGATAAAAACTACGGAGATAATCCTGAATATCAAGCATACATCAAGAAAACTCCAATCATTCTTCCATTGATTCCAATTTATAGTGTAAAAAAACACAAATGGCTTGTTGCTTAATTTATAAAATCACAAAGATATAAACTTGATGAGAAAGGAAGCTAAGATGAAATTTCAGTCTGGCTTCCTTTTTTTGTTGGGGTGGATTTACTTTCCACAACTTTTCTTGCTACAATTTTTTGCGTAAGGGCAGCCGATACAATGGTTGCCCTTCTTTTTTTGTTTGTAAAGATAAATACAAATGCTTCCTACAATGAGGATTAAAATTGCTATTAAAATAATATTCATCATAGGAAGCCTCCATTTTTTTCTCTATTTCAAAGAATATTCTGCTTTAATTTTTTTGTTTGTATTCATTATTAATGCTAATATAATTCCAACCATAATGGCAACTGCAATTCCCCCTGCAATTGCTGGACCTGCTGCTAAACTAGCTGGAGCTGTAATCAGTGTTCCAATTGTGTAAACAAGATATGCTACAGTGTATCCAACTGCAAGTTGTAATCCAATTCCGCCCCAAAGCCATTTTCCGCTTTTCATTTCTGCGTTCATAGCACCAATTGCGGCAAAACAAGGTGGTGTGTACAAGTTGAACATCAAATATGCTAAAGCTGCAACTTTTGTGATTGCAAAAACTGTGGCAACTTCTGTTCCAGCTCCTTCCATTAAAGCAAGTTT
>CALBXN010000091.1 GCA_937890485.1 uncultured Treponema sp. | reverse complement strand
CAAATTATTTATACAACCTACTCTAAGGGGAGAGTCAATATTTTTTAATAATTTTACTTTAGCATAATAAAATTTTTTATGTAAAAAGCAGTACCCCCACAAATTACAGGAATTTTGCCCCGAGAAAAAATATCTTTGCAAGCTAAATCCGCTAATCTAACAAAATCACCAGAACCAAATTGCTCTTTTGGAGAACAGACATCAATTAGATGATGAGGCAAATGGGTGAGAAAATCAGAAGAGGCTTTTGCTGTTCCTATGTCTAATCCTTTATAAACTTGCATAGAATCTGCATTGATAATTTCTGCTTTTCCTGAAAAAAAAGAAGGCACATTGTCCGAAAACAAGTGCCCAACTGTAGCAGTTTTACCTGTTGCAGTAGGAGCAAAAATCACTAAAACAGGAATTTCGCCACTACTGTTATAAATATAATCTGAATTCATTATTCTTGTTCAATACGATATTGAATTTGATTTGTAAAAACTTGTCTTGCTGCTAAAGAAACAACCTTTCCATCGTTTTCTTCGATTATAGGATCTTTTACCATAGAAAGCTGAAAAGCACGACGGCTTGCAGCACTTGTAATTTCATAAATATTATCTTTGAATTGAACTAATTGTTCCAATGGGAAAATCATTATACGCTCCTATCTTTCTATATAAAAAAATTCTTCTCACCTTGAATTTAACACAAATTTACAAAAAGTTCAATATAAATCTGTGATAAAACTAGGTGAGAATAAAAAGTTTGAGCAAATTTTTATTTTGAAACATCTAAGAAAGGTCTAACCTTTCGTGTTGTTTCATCATCAATTTGTTCTACTCCGTAAAACCCAACATCATACCATTGCCATACTTGATTTTCGTCAAATTGGTATTGAGTTGAAGTCCAATATCTACCATCAATTAAAGTTGCGCCTTTTTTCTTTAAAGTCTTATTGATAACTTTTTGGTTAAAAAGAACGCCATACCATTCATCTATAGCAGGAAGATACCATTTATCTCCGAGAATTTTACATTGTTCTACAGCAGGATAATTGATTTGCCAACTTACTGAATCTGTAATTATCCTTGTATTTTCTTTTCCATCATCAACAGAAAAAGTTTGAGGATTTACAGATTTTGAACTTCTCCATTTTACAGGATTTTCACTTTCTTTTGCTGCAACAATTTTTGCTGGACGATTTTTTTCGTCAACATCACAAACAACACCTTGAATGTCTAGTTTTTTGTCGTTATACCATTTTCCGATTTTTCGGCTTACCAAAAGTTGAGTTAATGCAGAATAAATAACATTACCTTCTTCACCTTTTTTCTGAATTGCTAAACAATACCAATAACGACCAGAAAGATTAGGTTTTATATCAATATGAGCTTCATTTGCACCTTCAATTGGCTTCCATTTTCTACCCTTATATTGCATCCATTGGAAATCATAATTTCTGTAATCATCTAAAGCCATACGAACTTCAAGATGAACTTTTTCTTTTGTTTTTGGAGAAGCAACTATCTTACGAGCAGAATCTCTCCATAATGCAACATCTAAATCTTCACTTTGAGCTGATGGATAATCAGGAATTTTCGAAGCTGCTTGATAATCATAATTTAAATCTCTTGTTGAATAATTAAATCCAACTCTAAATCCAACTTGATGCAAAGGTTCTGTTTTTTCAAAAATCAATGTATAAAGAGGAGCTAAAGAAAAAACAAAAGTCCCATTTGTCCACTCAAAAGGTAGTGCAACTTGCAAAACTTGATCAAGTTGAAAATGCTTACCAGAGTCAACTTTTGCAGTATTTAATGAATGAGTCCAGATTCCATATTCAACTGTAGGTTTTATCATAAAACCACTTGGAAGAAAAAATCTGTAATGTAATGCCCCTAAAGCTGCCATGTTCCAATATTTTTCAATTGAATCGTTTTTCTCAAAATTGTAACCAGCTTGAGCTCTCAAACCTATTCCTAAAGGAAATTTGCTAGAAAATTGGAAGTCAAAATTTAATCCACCACCTAAAGCAGCATTGGAATAATCTTTATAATTTCCGAGAGCGTATTCATTGTAGCCATACACACCAAACTCCACAGCGAAGATTGGAGCAACAACAACTAAAAGACAAAATAAAACCAAAAGTTTTTTACTAAAATTTGAACGTTTCATAAGTAAACTTTATCACGATGTAGAGGGTTTTGCAAGTAAAAACAAAATAAAACAAGATAGAATTTTGTAAATGAATAATTTTCAGCCAACGCTTTCGACGGAAAATGTCCCAGTTCGTTAGTGCTGCGCTTCGCTTGCAAGACTT
>CALBXN010000090.1 GCA_937890485.1 uncultured Treponema sp. | reverse complement strand
GGATGTAGAGACCAGAGCCGCGGAGGATTTTTTAAATAATCACCCGGAGCTGGCAGGGCCCTTGGCGTTACCCAAAAGGGTAAGGAAAGAAATTAAAAATATGAAAAATTATGAGCCTGAAAAACACGTAAGGCTTATGCGCTATGATTTTCATCCGACTATGGAAGATAAGTGGGCGGTCAGTGAAGTAAACAGTGATGTTCCGGGCGGATTTGCGGAAGCCTCTTTTATGCCAAAAGCAGCTATGGAACTTTTGAAAGATGAGAAATTTTCTTTTATCAATTTTGGTGAAATTATGGTGGATGCAATGTCCGAAAAAGTACCTCAAAACGGGAAAATTATGATGGTACATTGTACTTGTTTTAGTGATGATAGACAAGTTATGCAATATATGGGAGACAGATTAGAAAAAGAAGGATATAAAATAATATATGGAGCTGCAGATCATATTAACTTTAAAGAAAAACAAGCATATTGTATTTTAGATAATAATCGAGAAGAGATCGATTTGATTTTTAGATTTACACCATTAGAATGGCTTATTCAAATGAAACCACGAAGATGGGATGGCTATTTTAATTCTAAGACAATTTCTTGTAATCATCCAATTGCCATATATGCACAAAGCAAGAGATTTCCTTTTGTTTGGGATGATTTAGAAGCAGCAGGAATAAGTATGAAAACATGGAGAAGTTTATTGCCTGAAACATTTGAAGTGAAAAATACAGAACTTGAGGATGGATATATTTATAAACCAGTATATGGTAGAGTTGGAGAAAGGATAACGATAAAAGAGGCGTGTAAAGGTGATGAATATATTAAAATTCCATGCGATTTGGCAACAGACGGTGGTGCGGTTGAACTGATTATGGAAACAATTGAACGCGCCGGCAAAATCGACATTTTAATCAATAATGCAGGAATTACAAGAGACGGACTTTCTTTCAGAATGAAGTTGGAAGATTGGAATGATGTTTTAAAAGTAAATCTTACAAGTGCATTTTTAGTTAGCCAAATAATTTCTAGTGATATGATTAGAAAAAGAAAAGGTTCTATCATTAATATGTCTAGCATTGTAGGACTTCATGGACAAGGTGGCCAAGTAAATTACGCTGCAAGTAAAGCAGGGCTTATTGGTTTTACAAAAAGTTTAGCCAAGGAAGTTGCTGGTCGTGGAGTTAGAGTAAATGCAATTGCTCCAGGTTTTATCGATACAGAAATGACACAAGCAGTAAATGAAGAAGCAAGAAACGCTTGGTTAGAAACAATTCCAATGAAAAAAGCAGGTTCTACAAGAGATGTTGCAAATACAGCATTATTTTTAGCAAGTGATATGTCATCTTATGTTACAGCACAAGTAATTGGTGTTGACGGCGGAATGGGTGCATAAAATAAAGGAAGGAAATTAATATGAAAAGAGTTGTTGTTACAGGAATGGGTGCCATTAGTGCTTTAGGAAATACCCTAGATGAAACATGGCAAGGAATTAAGGAAGGAAAAAGTGGTCTTGGAAATATCACTTTATTTGATACAGAAAAATATGATTGTAAAGTTGCAGCTGAAGTAAAAAATTTTGATGCAGGAAATTGGATGGACAAAAAAGAAGCAAGAAAAATGGCTCGGTTTACTCAATTTGCTGTTGCTGCTGCAAAACAAGCGTTAGACGATGCAGGTTTTACTAAAGAAAATATTGACGGCGAAAGAACTTCAATTATGTTAGGAAACGGAATTGGTGGTTTTGAAACTTGGGAAGAATCTTTTACAAAATATGTAACAGTAGGACCAAGCCGAGTTCCTCCAATGACTATTCCAAAGTTGATTCCAAATGAAGCAGCTGGAAATATCAGCATGATGTACGGAATCCACGGAACATCTTTTACACTTGCAACTGCATGTGCTTCTGGAACTGATGCTTTAGGACTTGCCCTTGACCAAATTCGAAGTGGTCGTTGTGATGTTTGTATTGCAGGTGGTTCAGAATCTACAATCACTGGATTTGGAATTGCAAGTTTTCAAATTTTGCACACACTTCCAACAAACTATAATGAAAATCCTGAAAAAGCTAGTCGTCCTTTTGATAAAGATAGAAGTGGCTTTGTAATGGGAGAGGGGGCTGGAATTCTTATTCTTGAAGAATATGAACATGCAAAAGCTCGTGGGGCAAAAATTTATGCAGAGTTTGCAGGTTACGGTGGTTCTTCAGACGCATATCATTTAACAAGCCCTGACCCATCAGGTGATGGTGGTGCTTTGGCAATGACTCGTGCCTTGAAAGATGCAAATGTAAATCCAGAAGATGTGGATTACTACAATGCTCACGGAACATCAACTCCAATCAATGATCCAGCTGAAACAGCAATGCTAAAAAAAGCCTTTGGGGAACACGCTTACAATATGAAAGTTTCATCAACAAAAAGTATGACAGGGCATTGTCTTGGAGCAGCAGGTGCTTTAGAAGCAATTTTCTGTGTAAAAGCAATTCAAGAAGGATTTTATCCACCAACAATAAACTTAGAAAATCAAGATGTGGAAGGTGGATGTGATTTAGATTATGTTGCAAATAAAGGTGTTGAAGGAAACATCAATTGTGCAGCCTCTGGTTCTTTAGGATTTGGTGGACACAACGGTGTTGTAGTTTTCAAAAAAATTGAAGGATAAAAAAATGAGTTTAACAAAAGATATTGAATCATTATTGCCACACAGAAAACCTTTTTTGTTTGTAGATGAAATTATCAGTGCTGATGAAAAAGGAAGTGTTAGTGAACATACTTTTACAGAAGATGAATTCTTTTTCAAAGGACATTTCCCTGAATATCCAGTTGTGCCCGGAGTAATCCTTGTGGAAACAATGGCACAAGCAGGAGGAGCAGCTCTAAGTTATCAAAAAACTTTTGAAGAAGGCTCTCTTTTCTTTTTGGCAACTGTGGATTCAGTTAAGTTTAGAAATCAAGTTCGTCCAAATGATAAAGTCAGAATGGAAATTACAAATTTAAGAGTTTCACCTAAGATGGTAAAACAATCTGGAAAAGCCTACGTAGGAGAAACCCTTTGCGCAGAAGCAACTTGGATGTGCTTAATAGGTAATGCTTGACATTACCAACTAAACACTCCACAAGCGAAGCGACTGGAACAATTTGTCATCCCGAACTTGTTTCGGGAACTTAGTATTATAATATAGTGTAGATGCCGAAATAAATTCGGCATGATATAACTTTGGGGACAGCCCAGTAAATTATATTTGATATAAAATTATAAGGAATAAAATTATGAAAATTAAACCAATGATAAGAAGTAATATTTGTCTAAACGCCCATCCTATTGGATGTAAAAAAGCAGTTGAAGACCAAATAGAATATACAAAAATTCGTCGTCGAGAGAGAGAAGAAAAAAATCCTGAAACAAAAAAACTTGGTCCAAAGAATGTGTTAGTTTTAGGTTGTTCAAATGGATATGGTTTAGCCAGTAGAATTTCTGCAACATTTGGATATGGAGCAAAAACAGTTGGAGTTTCTTTTGAAAAGCCGGGAACTCCAACAAAATGTGGAACAGCAGGATGGTACAACAATTTAACTTTTGATAAATGTGCCCAAAATGAAGGAATTTTTAGCCAAACAATAAATGGAGATGCTTATTCTAATGAAATTAAATCAGAAGTTATTAAAATTGCAAAAGAAAATGATATTAAATTTGATTTAGTAGTTTACAGCCTTGCAAGTCCTGTTAGAATTGATCCAGAAACAGGAGTGATGTATAAATCTGTACTAAAACCTTTTGGAAAAACTTTTTCTGGAACAACAATTGATCCCTTCACTGGGGAATTAAAAGAAATTTCAGCAGAACCTGCCACAGAAGAAGAAGCTGCAAACACAGTAAAAGTTATGGGTGGCGAAGATTGGCAACTTTGGATAAATCAACTTTCACAAAATGATGTTCTTGCAGAAGGTTGTATTACAGTAGCCTATTCTTATATCGGACCTGAAGCAACTCAAGCACTTTACAGAAATGGAACAATCGGAAAAGCAAAAGAACATCTTGAAGCAACTGCATTGACTCTTGATAAACAAATGTCATCTTTCAAAGGAAGAGCCTTTGTTTCTGTAAATAAAGGATTAGTAACAAAATCCAGTGCAGTAATTCCAGTAATTCCTCTATATCTTGCTTCATTATTTAAAGTGATGAAAGAACTTGGAAATCATGAAGGCTGTATCGAACAAATTAACCGACTTTTTGATTCTAGACTTTATATTGCCCAAAAGGATGAGGAAGGAAGAACTCTTATTCCAGTGGACAGTGAAAATCGTATTCGTATTGACGATTGGGAACTTTCTGAAGAAGTTCAACGGAAAGTAGATGAACTTATGCCAAAAGTTACTTCTGAAAATGCAAAAGACTTAGTTGACCTAGAAGGATATAAACATGACTTCTTGGCAACAAGTGGTTTTGATATTGAAGGTGTAGACTACGAAGCAGAAGTTGAAACTTTTGACACAATTTAATTTAAGGAATTTTTTATGGAAGAAAAATTTATTTTAGATTTGATAAAGGCTTTTGATTCAAGTAGTGCTGTAAGCATGAAATTAAAACAAGGTGAAACTTCTATCACTTTGAAAAAAGAAGAAGCATTTTTCAGCAAAAATTCAAATGTAAGTTCACCAATTGTAACTCAAGTTATTCCAGTTGAAAATTCTTCTACTTCAACATTATCTTCTAACAATGTGATTCCTGCAAAAGATTCTTCTGTTGCTTCAGAAAAAATTTCAACTGAAAATATTATTAAAAGCCCAATCGTTGGAACTTTTTACAGAGCACCTTCTCCAGATGCTCCTGTGTATTGCGAAGTTGGAAAATCAATCAAAAAAGGTCAGCCAATCTGTATTCTTGAGGCAATGAAAATGATGAATACTTTAGAAGCAGAATTTGATTGTGTAATTGAAGAAATTCTTGTTGCCAATGGAGAATTGGTAGAATTTAATCAACCTATTTTTAAGGTAAAAAAAGTTTAAAGCAGGAAAAAAATGATTAAACGTTTGTTAATTGCTAATCGTGGAGAAATTGCTGTAAGAATTATTAGAGCTTGTAGAGAATTGGGCATTGAAACTGTGGCTGTTTATTCTACGGTAGATAAAGAAAATCTTCATGTAAAAATGGCAGATAAAGCAATTTGTATTGGACCTGCTCCTTCTAGCAAAAGTTACTTGGATTCTAATGCTATAATAACAGCTGCTTTAAGAACAGGATGTCAGGCAGTTCATCCAGGTGTTGGATTTTTATCAGAAAATGCAGATTTTGCCAGAAAAATTGAAAAAGCAGGTTTAATCTGGATAGGACCAAATCCTGAAACAATTGAAATGCTTGGTGACAAAGTTCAAGCTAGGGCAACTGCTTTAAAGGCCGGACTTCCAATTACTCCAGGAAGTGATGGTGCTATAGACAACGAAAAAGATGCAATTTCAGTTGCAGAAAAATGTGGATTTCCTGTAATCATAAAAGCTGCCAGTGGCGGTGGTGGAAAAGGAATGCGAATTGTCTGGAAAAAAGAAGATTTAGCAGAAAATATAAAAATCGCTTCTACTGAGGCTTTGGCAAACTTTGCTGACGGAACGGTTTACATTGAAAAATATATGGTTAATCCTCGTCATGTTGAATTACAAATTCTTGCAGACGGAAAAGGGAATGTTTCTGTCTTAGGTGAAAGAGATTGTTCTGTTCAAAAAAATCATCAAAAATTAATAGAAGAAAGTCCTTCTCCTGGGGTAACAAATGAAATGCGCCAAAAAATGACAGAAGGTGCAATAAAACTTTTTTCATCTTTAAATTATCGAGGGGCTGGAACAATCGAATTTTTGGTTTCAGAAAATGATTTTTACTTTATGGAAGTAAATGCCAGAATTCAAGTTGAACATCCTGTTTCAGAATTTGTAAGTGGAATTGATATTATCCGTGAACAAATTAGAGTTTGCCATAATCAAGCTTTAGAAATTCCTTCTGAGAAAATTCAATTAAATGGCTGGGCAATGGAAGCTAGAATCAACGCAAAAACTCCAGGACAAATTACAAAATTGCAAATTCCTGGAGGTCCTGGAATAAGATTTGATAGTTTTATTTATCAAGGATATTCTGTTTTGCCTCATTACGATTCTATGATTGCAAAATTAATTGCCTACGACACTGATAGAAATAAGGTAATAAAAAAATTGCTTTGTGCTTTAGAGGAACTTGAAATAGAAGGAATTTCAACAAACATTGAAGAGCAAAAGGAAATCTTAAAAGCAAAAAAATTTATTGATGGAAATTTTGGAACAAATCTTTATTCCGAACTTTTCCCTACAAAAAATAAATGATGAAGCAATATAAATTCTTCGGCATAAATATCTTATGGGAGATTATATGAATAATGAACTTAAAGAATGTCCGCATTGTAAAGTTGGATATTCTGAACAAACTTATATTGATAACTTAAAAGTGTGTCCTAATTGTGGGTATCATCTTAGAATGGATGCTTGGGAAAGAATAAATTATCTTGCCGATAAAAATAGTTTTACGGAATTATATCAAAATCTTTCTAGTAATAATCCAATTGAAATTGATGGCTATGTAGAAAAACTTCAGGCAGCAAAGGAAAAAACTTCTTTAGAAGATGCTGTTCTTACAGGAAGTTGTACTATCAATAATAGAAAAGCTTTACTCGGTGTTATGTCTTTTGCTTTTATGGGTGGTTCAATGGGTTCTGTTGTGGGCGAAAAAATTTCTAGGCTTATGTACAAAGGCGCAGAAGAAAAAACTCCTGTAATTATTTACGCAACTTCGGGAGGGGCTCGTATGCAAGAAGGTTTGTATTCTCTTATGCAAATGGCAAAAACTTCTAGTGCTGCTGCTGTTATGGATAACGCAGGTGTTCCATATTTTGTTATGCTTTGCGACCCAACTACAGGTGGAGTTACTGCAAGTTTTGCAATGTTAGGAGACTTAATTTGTGCAGAACCTAATGCTCTAATTGGCTTTGCTGGTCCTAGAGTAATTGAAGGTACAATTCGACAGAAATTACCAGAGGGATTTCAACTAGCAGAATTTCAACAACAGAAAGGGTTTGTAGATGTTATCGTACCTCGAAATGAGCAAAAATCCTTTTGGACAAAGATGATAGATGCACACATGGGGAGATTTTAATGAGCGATAAGGAACAAGAAAAACTTATTGAAGAACTTCAAGAAATGGCTAAAAAAACTGGTCTTGATTTTTCTGAAGAAATTGAAAAAATAACTAAAAAACTTCAATCAAGTAAGGATGCTGCTGCAAAAGTTTGGAAACATGTGGAACTTGCTCGTCACAGTGATAGACCAAGAACTTTAGATTATATCGAAATGATTATAGATGATTTTGTAGAACTTCATGGTGATAGATTTTACGGTGACGATCCTGCCATGGTTGGTGGAATCGGATTTATTGAAGGAATTCCTGTAACAGTTATAGGAAATATGAAAGGAAGAAATCTTCGGGAAACCATCGATAGAAACGGAGGAATGGCAAATCCAGAAGGATACAGAAAGGCTCTTCGTCTTGCAAAACAAGCAGAAAAATTTCATCGCCCAATAATCACTTTTATTGATACACAAGGTGCTTATCCTGGACTTGGTGCAGAAGAACGAGGAATTGGGGAAGCTATTGCTGTAAATTTAAAAGAATTTAGCCAATTAAAAACACCGATTATCTGTATCATCATTGGTGAAGGTGGTTCTGGTGGTGCTTTAGGAATTGGTGTAGGTGACAAAATTTACATGATGGAAAATGCAATTTATTCAGTAATTTCTCCTGAAGGTTGTGCTTCAATTCTTTTACGAGATTCTACCCGTGCAAAAGATGCGGCTGCAATGTTAAAAATAACTAGTAAAGAAGTTTTAGGACTAAAAGTGATAAATGGAGTGATTCCTGAACCAGAAGGTGGAGCACAAAATAATCCAAAGGAAGCTGCTGAATCCATTAGAAAAAAAATTCTAAAAGACTTAAAAGATTTGATGGAAAGAAATCCTTCAGTTTTAGTGAAGTATCGAAATAAAAAAATTAGAAATATGGGAAATTTCAACGAAACATAAAATTTTTTTTAGTTTTTTATTGACATAATGACAAATTTTGAAAAAATGTTAAATTTTTTGCAACTTTTTAAACTTTCATTGGGTCAAAATAGAAGAAGTTTGAAAAAACTTTTTGCTACGGAGGAAAAATGTTTTTAGATGATTACATCGATGAAAATTATAAAATAAAAACACCAGAACATTTTAACTTTGCTTTTGATGTTGTTGATAGATTTGCCACTGAAGAGCCAGAAAAAATAGCACTAGTTTGGTGCAATGACAAGAAAGATGAAAAAATTCTTACTTTTGGTCAAATGGCCAAGAATGTAAATAAAACTGCAAATGTTCTAAAATCCCTTGGAATTAAAAAAGGGGATTCTGTAATGTTAATTTTGCGTCGTCGTTATGAATTTTGGTACATGCTTTTAGCTTTACATAAAATTGGTGCCATTGCAGTTCCTGCCACAGTTCAATTATTAACTTCTGATATTGTGTACCGAATTGAAAAAGCACATATCAAAATGATAGTTGCATTAAATGATGAACAAGTTGTTGAACATATTGAAAATGCACTTGAAGAATTTTCAACAAAACCAGAAAACTTAGAAAAAATTCCACAGTTATTGTTAGCGAATGGAAAGAAAGAAGGTTGGATTGATTTTGAAAATCAATTTGAAAAAGCAAGTGAAACTTTTGCAGATGTTCGCTGTGCCGAAAACTTTGATACAAGTATTTTATATTTTACATCGGGAACTTCTGGATATCCAAAAATGGTAACTCACAACTTTTTTTATCCATTAGGTCATATTGTAACTGCAAAATGCTGGCAAAATGTTAAAGAAAACGGTTTGCACTTGAGCCTTGCAGAAACTGGTTGGGCAAAAGCTCTTTGGGGAAAAATTTACGGTCAGTGGCTTTGTGGTTGTGCTGTTTTTGTTTACGATATGGAAACTTTTATTCCAAAAAAAGTTCTTGAACATTTGCAAAATTACAAAGTTACTTCATTTTGTGCTCCTCCAACTGCTTATCGGTACTTATTAAGAGAAGATTTTTCACATTATGATTTATCTAGTTTAACTCAATGTACAACAGCAGGGGAAGCTTTAACACAAGATATTTTTGATACATTTAAGAAACAAACTGGAATTACTTTACGAGAAGGATATGGACAAACTGAACTTACTTTGACTTCTGGAAATTTTCCTTGGGTGGAAGTTAGAGTTGGTTCAATGGGGGTTGCTTCTCCTAATTACGATGTGGATGTAATTCGTCCTGACGGAACTTCTTGTAATCCTGATGAAGTAGGCGAAATTATAGTTCGCATTGATAAATCAAAACCTCTAGGAATGTTTTCTGGTTATTACGAAGATGAAGAAAAAACTCGACAAGCTTTTTCAGATGGAATTTATTACACAGGAGATTCAGGTAGAAAAGACCAAGATGGATATTTTTGGTTTGAAGGTCGCACAGATGATATGATAAAAAGTTCTGGTTTTAGAATTAGTCCTTTTGAAGTTGAATCAGTTTTGTTAAATCATCCTGCTGTTTTTGAATGTGCTGTTACTGGAATTAAAGATGATAGGCGAGGACAAATTGTAAAAGCAACAATCGTTGTAAAAGAAGGTTTTAAACCATGCAGAGATTTAGCAAGAGAAATTAAACTTTTTGCTAAAAAAAATACTGCTAATTATAAAACTCCACGGCTAATTGAATTTGTTGATGAATTACCAAAAACTCACAGTGGAAAAATCCGTAGAGTTGAAATTCGTAACAAAAAATAATCAAATAAAAATGAAAAAGGCTGTCTTAAAAGAAAAGTCATTCCGAACTACTTTCGTAGCATGTGATGATTCGGAATCTTTTCTATATGTATGTTTTGTAGATGCTGAAACAAGTTCAGCATGACGAAACATTTTTTGACAGCCTTTTTGTTGTATGTTGAATTTTATCTAAAAATATTACAAACTTTCAGCTGCGCCTGGAAGACCAATATCTTTTCTGTAAAACATATCTGTAAATGAAACTGCTTCTAAGGCTTTGTAAGAATTTTGCCATGCTTCGTCGAAAGTTTTTCCAAAACTGCTAGCTGCTAAAACTCTTCCACCACTTGTTACAAGTTTATCATTTTCAATTTTTCCACCAGCAATAAAAATCTTAGTTCCAGTTTTTTCTACAGTTTCTGAATTAATTGAAATTTCATATCCTTTTTTGTATTCTTCTGGATATCCTCCTGAAACTGCAACTGGAGCACAAGAAAATCCATCCTTCCATTTAAAATCGAAATCTTTCAATGTTCCATTGATAATTGCTTTACACATATCAGCAAAATCAAAATCCATTAAAGGAAGAACCGCCTGGGTTTCAGGATCCCCAAGACGAACATTGTATTCAAGAAGTTTTGGACCGTCTTTTGTAAGCATAATTCCAAAGAAGATGAATCCACGATAATCCATTTTTTCTTCTATCATACCTTTAAGAGTTGGTTGTAAAATGTTTTTGTTGAATAAATCTAATTGTTCTGAAGTTACATCTTGAACAGGTGCGATTGCTCCCATTCCACCAGTGTTTGGACCTTTTGCTCCATCAAGAAGGCGTTTGTGGTCTCTTGCTGTTACAAATGGAACGATTGTTACGTTATCGCCATAAGATTGGCCACATTTATCATTTGGTGCAACACTAACTGCTGCTAAAATAGAAATTTCTACACCAGAAAGATATTCTTCTATTACAAGGGATTTACCAGCTTCGCCTAATTTTCCATCTTCCATAAATAAAGTGATAGCATCTTGAGCATCTTGTTCTGTTAAGGCTACAACTACACCTTTACCTGCTGCAAGACCATCGGCTTTAATTACGATTGGAGCACCTTTTTGTGCAACATAATCGTGAGCTTCTTTTGCGTTTGTAAAAGTTTTACTTTCTGCACAAGCAACACCATATTTTTGCATAAAAGTTTTTGCAACATCTTTACTTGCTTCTAATTCAGCACCTTTTGCTTTTGGTCCTACTACAGGAATACCACAATTCCATAATTGCTCAGAAATTCCCAAGGCAAGAGGGTCTTCTGGTCCAACTACAACAAAATCAACTTTTTCATAGGCACAAACTTGAACCATTGCGTCAATGCCTGTTAATCCTTCTGCATAATCACAATCAGCTGGATTGATATTTGTACATTTTGCTTCTTTTGCTGTTCCACCGTTTCCTGGAATACAGATAACTTGTTCAACTTTATCGCTTTTTGCCAAAGCCCAACTAATGGCGTGTTCTCGGCCGCCAGAACCAATAACTGCTATTTTCATGTGTAAAAGTGTATCAGTTTTTTTGTTTTAATTCTACCTATCATGAAAAAATGCAAAAACTAAATTTTCTCCAAGATAATAGAATAAAAAGTGTTTTTTATAGTGAAAGAAAAGAATTCATACGCTCCAATGAGAGCCAAAGACCATTAATAACAGAAGATTTTCTGACGCCGAATCCCTATTCAAGGCCGGGAGAAAAACTGCCGGAGGTGAATCATATTTTTGTGCATTATACAGCCAATCAGGGAACCAGTGCTGAGCAGAACAGAAGTTATTTTGAGAACTTGGGAGTAACAGGTGAAACTTCCGCAAGTGCACATTTTGTAATTGGGTATGACGGAGAAATTATACAGTGTCTGCCTTTGGACGAAATAGGATATGCGGTAAAACAAAGAAATTATGATTCCGTATCCATTGAGTGTTGCTATGTAAGTGAGAACGGTAAATTTACGGATGCAACCTATGAGTCATTATTAAAATTGTGTGGTTGGCTGTTAAAGGAGTATAAGCTGACACCGGACGAGGTATTGCGTCATTATGATGAAGGAGGAAAGAAATGTCCTTTGTACTATGTGGAGAACGAAGAGGAATGGACTCAGTTTTTAAACGATTTAAGACAACTTATAATGAATCCACAAGTGTAGGTAAGAGGTCGGAATTATCCGGCTTCTTTTTTTTCTGGCAATGATTTATGGCCATGCCTATGTTGACATATGCTTCGAAAAATTATAAAAATAAACGAAGAAGCCTGCAACGGCTGTGGCGCATGTGCCGCGGCGTGCCATGAGGGCGCGATCGAAATGATCAACGGTAAAGCAAGGATGACGCGCGAGGATTATTG
>CALBXN010000089.1 GCA_937890485.1 uncultured Treponema sp. | reverse complement strand
CAGCCAAGATGTAAGCCATTGCAAGGAATGTTGTGATACCACCAATAACTTCATTGCGAACTGATGTACCACGTTCCTTCAATTTAAAAAATTTCTCCATTTTTATAGTTCCTCCTAAGAACTTTGTATAAAGATAGGTAGATTATATCACGACAGAATTTTTTTTACAATGATTTGATTAGGAAAGTTACAAGGAAAAAATTCGTTTAAAATAAAAAAAACACCCTGAAAACTCAGAGTGTTTTAAGAGCGGATGATGGGAGTCGAACCCACGTCATCAGCTTGGAAGGCTGAGATAATAGCCGTTATATGACATCCGCAAGTTGTTGTGCTATTCGCTATCAACATGTATATTTATAACAAAGATAAAAAAAAGTGTCAATAGTTTTTTGAAAAAAATTTACAAAAAAAATAATTCATACTAGAAAAGTCTTTCGTTGTAAAATGCCCCAGACCTGCTAGTTCGTCGCAAGCTCCTCAAGGCAGGTCTGTTTCATTTTACAACTACGACTTTTCTACAATGTTTTTTTTTGTAAAATTTTTCAATTGAGAATAAAGGCTTTGTTTTTGTTACTTCTCTTTATCCAAGTTCTACAATGTTTTTTTTGTAAAGTCTTTCAAATTTGGGTAATTAAATTTGAAAAAGAATATTTTGTTTACTACCATTTATAATATGTTATTTTTTTGTTAAAAATAAGTCGACAAATGTTATTATTTTTGTCATTTTGTTGACATAAAAAAAGTTTTTCTATACTATCATAGACGAGTAACTTTTTTTTCATTCTATATAAAGAGAGGTTTACGTTGAAAAAGTCAATTTCATTTTTGTTTATTTTACTTACAGTTTTGGTTATTACTTCATTTAGTTGCCAAAATCACCTACTTCCAACACCGAAAGTTGAAACTTCCACAGAAGATTCAGAATCAAAAAATGATACAACTACAATTTGGTCTGCTCCTGAAAATCTTGTAGCAACTCATGGTTTGAAAGGAAAAATCGAATTATCTTGGAAAGGTGTAAAAAGTGCTGCCAGATACTACATATACGAAGCCCCTACTCCTTATGATAAATTTGTGCAAGTTGCAGAAACAACTTCAAATACACAAAACTATGTTCTTGAAGAAAAATCAGGAACTTCAAAATATTATAAAATTACTGCGGTAAAAAAAGATGGAGATGAAAGTCCATTTAGTACAGTTGCTCATGGAACTACTTTGGCAAATCCAGTAATCACTTATATCGGACAAGATGAAGAAAATTCAGATTCTGCAAGTTCTGTTCACTGGTACATGAATAACTGTAATGCTTCAACATATCAACATAATGTACGCTACACAATCAACTGTTTTGATCCAACTGGAAATAATGTAGCAGAAAAAATTCATGACGGAAATTCAGATTATCCTTCAATAAAATTTGATAACTTAACTCCAAACACAAATTATACTTATCAAGTTACTGCTTATATCGTTTCTCATCAAAATGATACAGAAATTTCTGATAAAGTGGATTCTGCAACAGCAAGAAGATTGCGTCCTAACCCACCAGAAAATTTATCTGCAACTTTGGGAACATCAACTACCGAAATTACACTTAGTTTTGAATTACCTCCTATGGTAGATGTAGCTCTCGGAAACGGAATTTATGAGCCAAAACCAATTTACTTCAAAATTTACAGAAGAGTTGCATCTGAAGAAGCCACAGAAGAAGATTGGCAAATTATAGAAAGCAAATTTAGCAAAGAAACATTTGGAACACAATACACTCCATCAAATCCTGAAGAAATTTATGAACCAGGACAAACTGTAACTTACACCGATGATAAAGAAATAAAACGAGGTGTAATGTACGAGTATAAAGTTCAATCTTATGCTGACGAAACTCCTCGGGAAATCAGTTCTAATTTGTCATACGCAACAACACAAGGTTTCTTGATGGCAGTTCCTAAGTTTGAAATAATAGATATTGAATACAAAGACAATGAACTTACAGGAACTGATAGACAATATGTAAATATTCAAGCAAATTATTCTCTTTCTTGGGATAACCTTGGAACAGAAGAAAATTACGAATTTATTGTTATACAAGAAAAATCATTACTTGAAGGTGATGGAGGAGATGGTTCAATAGTAGATACTCAACAAATAATTTATCCAACTATTGAAGAAGTAAACAACGAGAAACTCTCTTTTGATTTATCTTCAAATCCAGAAAATACACGAGGATATTATAAATATTCTATTTATGTTGTTAAAAAAGGCGAAACTGATATTAACAATGCAATTACATCAACAACAACTATTGGTCAACTTTTAATAACAAATGATGTTGATACTCCAAAAGTAAAGTTTTTCTCAGTAACAAACAACTATAAAGATAAAATCATTGTTGAATGGGATTTTAATTCAGCATACAGATATAAGCTCGTATATATTGAAGATGGTTCTGTAGAAGAAAATCCAATTTCACAAGAAGAAATGGATACAATTTTAAAAGATAAAGTAGATGGTGACACTATCACCTATACACATATTACAGAACCAGGAACAAAACGAAGTTATAAAATTTATCCAACTTCAAGCCAAACAGAAACAAACTTACCAATTTTAACTGGTTCAACATTAGCAATTCCGCAAATTGAAAATTCAAATTTATTCCACGAAAAAATTGCACTAAATTGGAACGAAGTAGACGCAGATACATTTGACATTTCAGCAAAATATCAAAATACATCAACAGCAAATTCAAATCCTATTGAAAGCGTAAAACTTAATGTGGAAGAGCTCAAATCTCTTGAACAAAATCCATTTGAATATACTTTTAACAATCCTACAGGGTTTGACAAAGTTTCTGTTTCAGGTTTACCAATTGATATAACTTTAACAGCAAATAAACAAGTAACAAAACAAATTCTTAAATTAGAAAATGTTGAAGCAGAATCTATCGAAGAAATGTATTCAATTTCAGATGAAAATCTTGATTACACAGAATCAACAGAAACTAAAATTACAACAAAAACTGTTGGACCTGCTTTATTAAATGCAAATTCAACACCATCACAAAGCACAACATCATTAATCTTAAATTGGAATAAAGTTGAAGGTGCAACTGCTTACGCAATTATCCGAACACAATATTCTTTTAACAAAAACTATGTAGAAGAATATAAAAACACTCAAAAATACCTTATTACAGAAAATAATGGTGTAATAACAATAACAAGCCCAGGTAGCGTTGATGATGAAGGATTAATTCCTGCAAATGTAAAAGTTACATTGAATAACGGAGTTTTTACATTAACAGATAATGATATTAACAATCCTGACAATACTAATGGTTGGCAAATTTCACAATCACAAATTAGTTGGGGAGCACCTTACGAATATGTTGTAATTCCTCTAGTTTCTGAAAACGATATGCCAGAATACGATGTGGATAATTCTAGACCAACAAGTTTTGTTCTTCCTTCAGTAACATACAATAACTTACCCTATTCACGCACTTCTGCTTTTGGATATGGTTGGAATATTACAGCCACAAAAGGAACTTATGCTTCAAAACAGGCTGAAAGCGGAAAATTACTTGAAAACGACTCAATTTATATTACATGGAAAAAACCACATCTTTATGTAAATCAAAATCCATCTTATGCGATTTACAGACGAGAAGAAAATACTAGTACATGGACTAAAATTGGTACAACACAAAATACATTATCTTATGTTGATACTTCTGCTTCAGAAGGCGTTGTATACGAATATCAAGTAGGATTAATTTCAGGACACCTAAAGTCAGATCCAAGTGTGGACAATGAGTATATTACACAATCTGATACAATTAAAGATTCAAGATACACAGAAGAAAAATTAGCAAGTGGATTTATTCTTCCTAAGCCTACTATGATAAGTGCTTCAAGAAATGCAAGAGCAGGAAATACAGAGCTTATTTCTTGGTTATCTGCTCCAGTTGGTGATGTTAATAACAGAATGATTGATGGTTACGCCATCGAAGTTTATAACAATAATATTGATGCAAATTGGCACTTAATCAAATCTTTTGATATTGCAGATTTAGGAAAATCAAATTATGAATTTGCAAAAGAAGTTGATAATTCATCAGGCTTATTAAAAGTTTTGCGTGATTACAAACACTACTTTAGAATTAGAGCCTTTACAAAACAAGATGATAAAATCACTTACAGCAAAGAACCAAGTTACACATGGTCAGACGGTGGCGAAACCGAGTATGTAAAATGGGGTGCAAGACAGATAACAGCAGAAGAATTTTGTAAAATGGCAAACCTTGTTATTACATACGGCTTAAGACTTGTAAATGGCGATAGTTGGAATACTGGTAATTTTGGAAGAACTGCAAATGCATCTTCACCAGGAAGTGGTTCTGTATATGCAGAGTCAAACTTTTGGGTAACAACATGGGATATTGATTACAACAACTTTACACAAGCATTAAATACTAAAACAGGAAAAACATTTACATTCTTAACTGTATCTGGAACATTAAATCCTAAAACAGGAGCTACAAATCAGTATCCAAAATCATACGATAGTGGAACGATAACAATTACATCAAATGCTCCAAATAATCTTTATGACGGCTCAATTACTTATTCAGGTCTAACTAAAACTGGAGGTTCTATGTCAGTTACTTACAACGGAACATCATCATCTTTTGGGTACAGTGGAAATTCACCTCTCCCATTTACAGGCGATGATTATCATCACGAAGATGAAGAATGGCAATAAGGAGACTCACACAACATGAAACACAATAAACTTATTTTAACAATATTTATCGTATTACTGGCACTTACCTCCTGTACGCAAATGTTTCAACCTAAGTTGCCAATGGATACAGAATCAAGTACTTCACTTGGATCTATGTTAGCAGTTAAAGAAGAAATTTCTCAACTTGAAACTCCAAAACAAGTATTTGTTAGTCAAGGACAAAATCCTACAGATATTTTGCTTAGTTGGGATGCTGTAAAAGGTGCAACTTCTTACACTATAGAACGAGCAATTATTACAGACCCTACAATTACAACAGTTCCAGACGAAAGCGAATTTGAAATAATCAAAAAATTTGTATATGATACAACTTACACAGACGAAGTTTTAACTGATAAAGAAGCTCATTATCAGTCAGAAGCTTATACAAATAATTATAAATACTACTACAGAATTGTTGCTCAAAATCCACGAACTTCCTACGATCCAAGTTTACCAACAGAACCTGTTTATGGTACATTATTTAATCCTGTTTTACGCGTAAATGCTGATTTAGGAAAATCAACTGACTCAATTACAGTTTATTGGGATGAAGTTCCTAATGCAAAATCTTACCAAATTTGGCGAGGTGTAAATTCCAACGGAACAGGAATGGAACTTATTGCAACCATTAACGGAACAAAAGATAATCTTACTCAAAAATTATTTTACAAAAATAAAGTTGATTTTTCAGAACAAGGTATTGAATTTTATTACAAAGTAATTCCTGTAAATGAATCTGGAATTGAATCTGTAAGTTCACCTTTAGCAATGGGATTTTCTTTGATGGCAGGTGCACCTGTTGCTCCTTCAACTGTTACAGTTTCTAACGGTCGAGGTACAAAAAACTCAATAGAAATTTCATGGAGTACAGTAACAGCTGATGGAGAAGTAAAATATGCAATTTACAGAACATCTTCTGTAGATTCTTCATTAACACAATTAACAGCAGATTGTGATTCTACAACTTTTACAGATTCAAAAGCTTTAAAACCTAATATTTACTATTATTATCAAGTTCAATCATATATTATTGATGAAGAGACTGGAGAAAAATTAAAATCTCCAATGTCAGATACAGGTGCTGGGTCTAAAAACCAAGTAGAAGGATTTATTTTATCAGCCCCTACTTCAATTAAAGTTGACAAAACTGAATTATCTTGGCTTCCTGCTATAGGAAATACAGAAGAACAATCACTTTACACATATAACATCTATTTATCTGCAAATGAAAAAGATGGATATACACTTGATGAAACTGTTTCTTTAACACCAAGTGAAGACGGAAGAATTCATCACACAGTAAAGATTGCAGAATTTTACAAAATTACGACTGTATATAATGGTGTTGAAAGTGCATTAAGTGAAGCAGTTGCTCCTTCTCCAGAAGCTGCAACAAATGTTGTTGCTTCCACAAATAAAAATATTGGTTCATCTTATCATGCAAATGCAAACGGAGTTTATCCTGTACAAATCACATGGAAAGCTCCTGCAGAAAATAGTTTAAGTGGATACAATGTTTATCGTTCAACAAAACCAGATTCTGGATTTAGAAAAATAAACGAAACTCCAATTTTACATGTTTCTGGAACAAAAGATTATTCATACATCGATGAAAACGAAACTGCAAAAACTAGAACTTACTATTATTACAAAGTTCTTGCTGTAAACTCTCTTGAACAAGGAACAGAATATTCTTCAACAGAAAAAGGTTACGGGGCATTATCTCCAGAACAGTACATGAGAGAATATAACAAAACTGCAATTAATTCTCAGACAAAACTTACTTTAATGCACAAAAGTAACGATATGGATAAACTTGGTTCTGAAACCGCAAATGGAAGTATTAGTGGTACTTTATCGTACAATGCTAAAGTAGATGGTGTTGGTGCAAGAATTACAATGCATTATAATAACTACGCAGATTATTACATAATCGATAAAGATAAATCTTCAGGTGTATACTTCTTAATTACTGGTGATACAAACACAAGTGCAAATATGTCTGCCAACGGAACTATGGACGGAACAGTAGTTTGTAAAGGTATGTATCCAGGTAAAGTAATTTACGATAAAATTCAAATTAAAGGTGGTGCCGCTGGAGGTGGTACTTACGGAATTATTCGTGAAGGCTTTGATGGTCAAGTTCAAGTTGACTGGAAGGTCGGAGAAGAAGGTAGATAAAAAAAAGCTGAATCATCGCAAAGTTTTGTAGATTCAGCATATAAACTAAAAGGAATTTTAAGGAATTTAAAATGAAAACTAAATTAATTTTTATAAACATTTTTGCAATTTTATTTTGTTGCGTTTTATTAGGATGTACTACCCCTAACCCATTTATTGGTACATGGTCAGATAATATTGGTAATACAATTACTTTTGGTGTAGAAAACGATTTTAATGCCTCAATATTAAATTCAGCAGAGGAATCTATAACCTATACAGGAACATACACAATCATTTATAATTCATTATTTCTTCAAACAGATAAATTAGAAATTGTTACAGAATGGGATATTAGAGGTGCTATGCTTTACCTTGAATGGACTGATTCAGATAAGTTTAGCCAAAAATTGACACTGTATAAAACTAAGAACTAATTTTAGGTGAATTATGTACAAAAAAATATTTTTATTTATTTTAATATTTACAACAGCATCTTTTGCATTTACTCAAGAAATAGAAGTTGCTTCTGATTCTGAATACACAGAAGAAATGAATAATTCAAATGAACAGATAAATCCCAAAACAGGTTTTCCTCTCATCACAGATAAACCATTTGTTATTTTTGATTATGGGCTTACAAGTTCATGGGTAAATCGTGTAATAAATCAAGAAGAATATGGAAGAAGTAATTTTAACTTTCAAGACTTTCTAGTTGGTGCATATGTTTCAATGCAAACAAAAAACATGAAACCACTTAACAGCATGATTAGATTAGCTGGTTTTTACCCTCTTTCATTTACATTTAACAATGTACCACAAGTAAGTAAAGCAATCTTACGAGGATGTGCAGATTTATTTGCGGGTATTTTATTAGAACTTGATATGTGGAATTATCTTAGAATAAATATTTCTCCTGGTTTTCACACATATTATCAATATAGTGATAGATTTAATTATGTTCATCTTGGAGGAGCTGTATTAGCTAATTTGGAACTTCCAATTGCAAAATTTTGGACAATAAAAATAGACGGAATAGCATCTCTAGATTACGCAAATTTAGGTTCTAATAAAGATATTGAAATTTACGATGTTTGTTGGCAATATCAATTAGATATAGGATTTAGATATAGCAAAAAAGCTCCTAACAAGTATAATTACTTAAAACAACCAATTGAATAAAATTAAACCTGAAAACAACTTTTGATTATTCTGAAATTTCTTTACAAAGGGTTGAATAAGCTAGTTTTGCAACAGCTTGTTCAGCCTCTTTTTTATTTTTCCCTTTTGCAGGTCCAAAAACTTGATTATCAAGTCGAACCTGTACTAAAAAAACTCTATCATGATCAGGTCCTGTAGTTTCAACAAGTTCGTAATGAGGACATTTTTTATATTTTTTCTGATACCATTCTTGAAGAAGTGTTTTATAATCTTTTTGGTGTTTATTTTTTAATACTTTTTCAACTTCATCAATTATGAATTTTAAAACAAATTTTTCGGCTTCTCGATATCCTGAATCAAGATAATATGCTCCAATAATTGCTTCCATTGCATCTGCTAGAATTGCTTTTTTTGTTCGACCACCAGATAATTCTTCACCTTTACCAAGCACTAAACATTTATCAACACCGATTTTTAAAGCAATTTGTGATAATGTTGCTTCAGAAACAACAATAGATTTAATTCTTGCAAGCTCACCTTCTGGCTGTTCTGATAAATCACCATATAAAAGAGATGCAGTTACCATACCTAAAACTGCATCACCTAAAAATTCAAGGCGTTCATTATTTTGAGTATGTGATAAATCTCTTTTTCCTGATTCGTTATTGTAAGATCTGTGATGAAAAGCTAAATCCAAAAGACTTATATTCTTAAAACGAATACCAACATTCTTTTGAAATACATTGAGAATACTTTTTCTTGTAGATGATAATTTTGATTTGGATGGATTAAAATTCATAATTTTCGAGTTTAAACGCCTGAAATAAAGCCAGACGTTTAAACATCGTAAAACAAATTACTACATTTGTGATTTTACAAAGTTGTAAGCATCACCAACAGTTTCAAACTCATTTGCTTTTTCGTCATCAATTTTGATGCCTAATTCTTCTTCGATAGCATAAACTAATTCATAAGTATCAAGGCTATCAGCATCTAAATCTTTACGAAATGAAGATTCAAGTGTTACTTTTGATTCATCAATTCCAAGTTTGTCTGCAATAAGTTTCTGCATTTTTACAAATAATTCGTCCATTGTAGGTCTCCTTAACCGTTACTTTCAGGCGTAATAATCTGTTTTCCTCGGTAAAAACCACATTTTGGGCATACACGATGATACATGATTAAATTGCCACAATTACCGCACTCAACTAGATTTGGAGCTGTTAAACGCATGTTAATTCCTTGTCTACGTCTTGTACGAGCTTTTGAAGTTTTTGCTCTAGGTACTGCCATATATAAACCTCGCTAAATAATTTGATAGTTATAACAAGATAACAATACAACAAAAGTACCAAACTGTCAACTCATTATAACATTTTTTAAGTTTTTGTCAAATAAAAATATTACAAAAATTGCATTTTTGTCAAAAAAAAAGTCTTTTTTCTTGATTTTTTAGTTTTTTTTGTATTTTTTTGCCAATTCTTCAGCAACTACAGGGGGAACCATGGTAGAAATATCACCACCTAATGCTGCTAATTCTTTAATTCCACTCGATTTCAAAACAAAATATTTTGGATCTGTTGGTAAAAAAACAGTTTCAATTTCAGAATCTAAACTTTTATTCATCAAAGAAAGGTCAAATTCATAGGAAAAATCAGCCATATTTCTAATACCACGAACCAAAACTCTTGCCCCAACCTTCTTTGCAAATTCAACAATTAATGAATCACAAAGATGAACATAAACATTATCCCAAGGTTCAACAATTTTTTTTAACATTTGTTCACGCTCTTGAGCAGAAAAGAGAAAGTTTTTTGCAGAATTAACAGCAATAACAACATGAATTTCAGAAAAAATTGTTCGAGCTCGTTCTATAATGTTCACATGTCCATAAGTTGGAGGATCAAAAGATCCTGGAAATAAAGCAGAAATCATTAATTATATAGTACATTTTGTTTTATTTTCGGTCAAGTCTATTAAAGATATTTGACGAAATTTCAGAACCGTAGTACAATATAAAACATAGATAAATCATAATTTGATTTATACTTCAAAATTAGGGAAGGTATATATTATGAAAAAGATAAAACTATTTACATTCGCACTGATTTCATTTTTGTTAGTATTCACATTTGTTGGATGTTTATCAACTCCAGAAACTTCAGAAGTTCCTGTTAATAATGAATCTGAAAAAGTTCAGCCTAAACAGGATACAAAGCAAAATGAAAAAAAACATGAAATTCAAGAGACTGCTTCTGTAGAAGACGAACCAGCACTAACATTATCTATTCCAGAAGAAGTTGATGATGAATATACTCGTTCTGTAAAAGCTATCGAAACTAACGAAATTATTTCACCTGATACCTTTGCTGAAGATAAAAAAGCAATTCTTGAAACAATCAAAGAGTTAGATTTAATCATGAAAAATAAAGATTATAATAGTTGGTTAAGTTATGTAACTCCACAATCTATCGATTACTGGAAACAGAAATCACATTTACAAGCAGTTTCAGCTCGTTTACCAGGTAACAAAATTCAACTAAAAACACTCGAAGATTATTTTAATTGGGTATTCAGACTTTCAAGACAAAATGCACGCGTTGATGAAATTCGATATATTTCAAGTAAATTGGTAAAAGCTGTACAAGTTAGTGGAAATCAAGATATTATCTACTATCAGTTTGAAAAACAAAATGGTAGATGGTTAATTTCGTTAGATACAATTGACCTTTAATTTTAGAGAAAAATCTTTAACATCTCTAAAATTTAAAATATCTCTAAAAAATTATTGCTTTATGGCAAAAACTGATATAAAATACATTATAAAGGTTAGGAGATATACAGAAAAGTTAGTACTATACTACTGGCTTTTTCACCTAAGGTTTGCGTTGCAGACCTTTTATAAAAGCTGTTTTTTGAATAATTTATAAAACAGCATTAAAGTCGATTATAAATTATTAATACACGACTTTTTCGGAGGATCAAATGAAAAATTCAAAAATTCTAGTGTTATTTTTGTGCTTAGCTTTATTCTCTAGTGTTATTTCATTAGTATTTAAATACTCACTTACTTTATTTGCTATATTACTTTCATATTTTCGATCCCCTGCAATCGCATGTCCATAAGCTGCTAAATGTGCACGAATCTGGTGCGTTTTGCCCGTCTCGAGGCGGCACTCCACAAGTGTTACATAGCCATAGCGTTTCCACACGAG
>CALBXN010000088.1 GCA_937890485.1 uncultured Treponema sp. | reverse complement strand
ACGGTTCCTATTCTGTTTATGCTTACTCAAATTCAAGTACAGAAAAAGCAATATCTGTAAATGTTGTTGTTGAAAATGGAAAATCTGTAAGAGCTCCTGCACTTAAATTAACAGCAACAGGAAGTTTAACTGGACAAATTGTAATAACAGATGCTAATGATGAATTAGGTAGTGCAGGATTTATTGTTTCTGTTTTGGGAACATCTTTTATGGGAATGACAGATGTTGATGGATATTTTACTTTAACAGGAATACCTGCAACAACAGAAAACAATGAATATAGCCTTGTAATTAAAAATGGGGATTTTACATATTTAATTAAAAATATCAAAGTTTCTTCAAATAAAACAACTGATATTGGTAAAAAAGAATTTACGAGTCAAGAAGTAAATTCAAGTGTATCTGTAGAAAATGGAAAAGACGGAACTTCTATAATTTGGAAAGGAAGTTTTGCTTTACCACCAGAAAATCCTGAATATTTATGGGCTTATTTTAATACAACAGATGGATGTTCTTACATTTATGATGGAACAAACTGGACTTTACTTGCACAAAGTGGTGCAGACGGAAAAGATGGCGAAAATGGAGCTAACGGTGCTTATCTTATATGGCAGGGAAGTTTTGAGTCCGCACAATTGTTAGAAGCAACTAAAGGTACACCTGAAAAATTATGGGCCTATTTTAATACAACAGATGGATGCTCTTATATTTACAATGGTTCTGAATGGACTCTTATGGTACAAGCTGGTGCTGATGGAGAAAAAGGAGAAGACGGAAAAGATGGTCAAAATGGTATTAACGGTACATGTTTAATTTGGCAAGGTAGTTATGAATCTTGTGAAGCTTTAGAATCTGCAAAAGGTGAACCAAATTATTTATGGGCCTATTTCAATGTAACAGATGGTTGTTCATATATTTATGACGGAACAAGTTGGGTTTTGTTGGTACAAGCTGGTGCCGATGGAACAGATGGTGTTGACGGCGAAAAAGGTGAAAAAGGTGAAGCAGGTGAAAACGGTGTATCTATAATTTGGCTAGGAAGTTTTGCAAGTGAATCAGAAATTGAAAATCCAATAGTTATGAATGCTTATTACAATTCTATGGATGGTTGTTCTTACTTGTATAACGGAACACAATGGGTATTACTTGCTCGTGGAAGTAGTGATGTAAGCATTGTTTGGAAAGGAAGTTTTGAAAATTCAGATGTAGCAGAATTACAAGAACCAAGCTTATACTGGGCTTATTATAATACTACAGATGGATGTTCTTATTTATACAATGGAAGTGAGTGGACATTGTTATTTTCTGATGTTTTAAATAATACCCCAGATTCTGTAAGTAATTTGACTATAAATTATAGTTCTCCAAATAAAAAAATTACATTAAATTGGAAAAATCCTTCAGATGAAAAATTTGATCATGTTGTAATTAGTTGCACAAAAGATGGAATTTTAATTTTAGAAGATACCGTTCCAGAGTTTGAAACATTTGTTCTAGAAAATGTTGAAGCTGACAGTAGTATGTATGTATTCAAAGTTTGTGCAGTAGATATTGCAGGAAATAAAAGCAATGGCTTAGTTTCTACAATTATTGCTACAGAAGGACCAAGTGTTTATTCTTTAGAATTAGACAGAGTTCATCTTTCTGGAAGTGATACAAATAGAAATGTTATAGCAACAATTTATGGAAATAACTTTGATAAAATTGAGCAAGAAATTGATCCTACAATAAAAATTTATGTTTATTTAGGAAATTCTGTTATTGCAAATGGTGTTGCAGAAATTGATGTAGAAAATAATAAAGCAACTGCAACTGTTGTAATTCCAAGTAATGCAAATGCGACTGTAGAAGGAATTAACTATACTGTAAAAGTAAGACTATGTGGTTATGTATTAAATAATCCTACAAAAAATATAAATGTTTCTACCGCTGCAGATTTAACAAATATTACATTAAGTAATAGCCAAATTTTAGTTTATGATGTAAACCCTGCTACTAAAACTATTGCAACTTTAACAGGAACTAATTTTGATACAGCACATGAAATTAAAATTAGATTGTTTGATAGAAAAGGAGTACAATACGGACAAGATATAAATGTAGATACAAGAAGCTTAAATAAAGCAACTACAAGTTTTGATGTAGAAATACCTGTACCTTCTGATGATGAACACTATACTGTAAAAGTATTCTTTGATGAAATTCAGTCGTTAACAACAACAGAATTATGGGTGTATGATATTCCAAAATTTGAAGAAATACCTTTAGATGTTATTAAATATGGAAATAAAGGAAAAACAATAGAAGTATTGGTTAAAGGTAGAAACTTTATGTCAGAAGGGGTTCTCCCTGAAATGTTTACTTTTTCTTGTGCAGAAGATTCTTCTGTAGTTGAAACTTCAATATTAAGAATTGAAGATGACTGTAATGCTTATCTTTCTATAAAAGTACCAAATGTAAATGATACTGAAAAAGATTTTTATTATACAATTACAATAAACTACGCAAGTTCTACAATAACAAAGGTTTTAGAAGTTACATATATTGATATTGGAGACTATATTACAAAAGATGGATATATTCTTCATAAGTATAAATCTTTAACTACAGCAGAAAAAGAAAGTGTAATTGCAATTGTTTATAATGTATATAGTACAAAAGTTTTAGGATTAGGATTAAAAGAAAGTGGAGACTTAAAATGGGCACCAAGCGGAACAACAGGCTATAATACAAACTTTACAGAAATCCAAGGAACTACAACAAGTGGAGATATGGACGGAAGTGATAACTGGGATTATATTTGCAGTATTGATCCAATTGGTACTTTAGATGCTGCTAAATATTATCCAGTTTTTAATTTTGCAATAAATTATGGAGTTACTGCAGGATTAGAAGGAACAGATTATGAGGAAGGCTGGTATGTACCAAGTATATATGAACTTGATTATATGACCTATTATTATAAAGATATTTTAGATTCATCTTTAAGTTACGTGAACGGTTCTACTTTTGGAACTAAAAGTTATTGGAGTAGTTCCCAGTCCGAATCTCAATACTACTATTGCAGGTGTCTAGAATATGATAGTTACTCTAAAGAATATACTGGTTATGGTGATCCTAAGAATAGTAGTTATCGTGTGCGTGTCGTACATACTTTTAACGTACAATAATATCGTAAGTTGTATTGCACATTAATTATCTTCCACAAAAGGCAAATGCCTTTTGTGGAAGATGTTATATAAAAAGAATTGTCATTCTGAATATAGCCATTTAGTCATCCCCTTAATTTTTTTATAAGATGAAAAAGGAATCTTAAATATGGAATATTGTAAAATAAATGAAAAAATCTTTAAACTTTGGAAAGAATTTAATAATGACTTAGAAAAACAATTTCAAAAATTAGATATAAAAAATTATATTCCTTATTTTTTTACTGAAGAATTTCAAGACTCACCTGATATTCTATTTATAGGTTGTAATCCTTCTATAACAGATAAAACAATAGGTGATAATTCTTTTAGTGATTATTATTTTGAGAATTTCAAAAATGAAGAAAAAATAACTGATACAAAAAATAAAACATTTTATAAAATTCAAGAACAAGATAAAAAGTTAGCTTCAGAATTAATGTATTTTAAAAAGATTAAAGAAGTTTCTGACTATGTAAGCCCCAATTGTAATTGGCAACATATTGATTTATTATATATAAGGTGTACAAATCAAAAAAATGTAGAACGGTTAATACACGATGAAAATTTAAAAAAATTTATTTCTGAACAACAAAAAATAACAATGGAAGTAATCAAAAAAATAAAACCTAAAATAATTGTTGTAATAAATGCTTTAGCTTCAAAACTTTTTAAGGAAATAAATAATGATTATATCAAATTTAATGAAAAGTTAGGCTATTATAATCTTAACTATGGGAAAAAAAAACTTTCATGTAGCTGTTTTTTTTCTAGTATGCTTTCTGGGCAACGAGCCTTAGATAATGAAAGTTTGCTAAGGTTAAAATGGCATATAAAAAAATGTTATAATAAAATAAAAAAATAAAGAATACCTCTTGTAACAACCTGCCGTCGCTAATAAACGATACAGTCTGCAAGTTTTATTAAACCACAACAAGCCCCTTTCTAACCCCAACGCAAGAAGTTTGTGCTGTTTGCAATGCAAACAGCGCGAGTTTTTATAAACAAAAACTCGCCATACTTTTACCTGTCATAACGCAAAAAGTTTGCAAAATGACAAAAAGTGCAACCACAATTCCGCCCCTTTCACGCAGAACGCAAAAACTTTGCAAAATGTAAACTAAGTGCAGAAAAAACTGGCGTAGCCGAAAATAACAAAACGAAGCCTTGCAAGCGCAGCGCAGCACCAGCGAGTTTTGGGATTTTCGGCGAGAGCCAGTTTTTTCTGGTACAAATTATTCATTTTGCAAAATTTTGTAGAGTATATTGAAAATCTTTCCATTTTATGCTATCGTCAATTATGAAAGTTGCAATATTTTTCGGGTCAGCTTCTGATACTGATACAATGAAAAAGGCAAGTGCCGTTCTTAAAGATTTTGGCGTAGAATACAACGCTTGGATTTTGTCTGCTCACCGTTCTGGCGAGTTGTTAAAAGAAACAATCAATCAAATTGAAAATGAAGGCTACGAAGTAATTATCGCAGGGGCTGGTTTGGCTGCCCATCTTCCAGGAGTTATTGCTTCTATGACTGTTTTACCTGTAATTGGAGTTCCTCTTGAATGTCTTTCTATTGATTCAAAAGGAAGAACTTCAAATGGGTTAGCTGGAGTTGATGCGTTATACTCAATAGTGCAGATGCCAAAACAAATTCCTGTTGCTACAGTTGGAATTAATAATGCTGCTAATGCTGCTTATCTTGCAGTAGAAATTTTAGCTATAAAATATCCTGAACTAAAATCTAAACTTTTAGAATTTCGTAAAAAACTCGCTGAAGATTCCGCAAAAAACGGTGGAACTGGAATAGAATTGTAATATAAGTAGGTATAAGATGAATATTGAAACATCAATTAATGAAAAATTTGATTTGGATTCTGAAAAATTACGTGATGAATGTGGTATTTTAGGAGTTTATCTTACAAAACCTGAAACTGATGATGAAGCAGCAATGCTTTCTTACTATGGTTTGTATTCATTGCAACATCGTGGACAGGAAAGTGCAGGAATTGCAGTTTCTGACGGAGAAAATGTTTCTCATTACAAAAATATGGGAATTCTTGCAGATGTATTTACTTCCGAAAAATTAAAAAGTTTAAAAGGTCGCATTGCAGTCGGACAAGTTCTTTATGCAAAAGCAAAAGATAGAATTATTGAAAATGCACAACCTTTTGTAAATCACACAAAACTTGGAACAATTGCAGTTTCCTTTAATGGAAGTCTTGTAAATTATGACCAATTAAAAGAATTTCTTGAAGAAACAGGTTCTACTTTTGGTTCTACATCTCATACAGAAGTTATCGTTAAATTGATGGCAAAAAACTACAAAAAAGGGATGGATAGAGCCTTAGCAGATACAATTCAGCTTATTAAAGGTGGTTACGCCCTTACAATAATGACAGAAAAATCTCTTGTTGGTGCAAGAGACCCTAACGGAATTAGACCTTTATGTTTAGGAAAACTTGAAAACGGTTGGGCTTTAGCATCAGAAAGTTGTGCTTTTGACGCAATCGGAGCAGAACTTGTAAGAGATATTAAACCAGGTGAAATTGTTATCATAAATGATGATGGAGTTTTATCCTTTGAGTTTGGTGAACATACAACAAAAGCAAGTTGTGTTTTTGAATACGTATATTTTGCCCGTCCAGATTCTGTTATTGATGAAATTTCTGTTCAAGAAGCTAGAATCAAAATGGGTGAAGTTCTTGCTAGAGAAAGTGGCGTAGATGCAGATGTTGTTATTGGTGTTCCTGATTCTGGTTTAGGAGCCGCTTTAGGATATTCAAAAGCTTCTGGAATTCCTTACGCAATGGGAATTGTAAAAAATAAATATATCGGAAGAACTTTTATCGCTCCTACACAAAAAGAAAGAGAGCGTCTTGTTTTTGTAAAACTAAATGCGATGAAAAGCGACCTTGATGGCAAAAGAGTTGTTGTAATTGATGACTCAATCGTTCGAGGAACAACAAGCCGTCGTCTTATTCAAATTTTGAGAAGGGCTGGTGCAAAAGAAGTTCACTTTAGAATTTCTTCACCTCCTGTAAAATTCCCTTGTCATTTTGGAATTGACACACCATCTAAGGCAGATTTGATTTCTTCGCAACATGATGTTGAAGAAGTTAGAAAAGAAATTGGTGCTGACACTTTGGCATTTATCAGTTTAGAAGGTATGTTTGAGGCTTTAAAAGAAATTTGTCCATCAACTTATGGATATTGTAAAGGATGTTTTACTGGAGAATATCCAGTTTCTGTTCCTTGTAATTTGCATTGCAAAAAAAATTAAAATTATTCAGGGAGAAAAATAATGATAGATTACAAACAATCTGGTGTTGATGTTGAAGAAGGTTATAGAGCTGTAGGAAAATATAAATCTCATGCAAAGAGAACTTCTATTCCTGGTGTATTAAACGGACTTGGAAGTTTTGCTGGAATGTTTGAAGTTCCTGCTGGAATGAAAAATCCTGTAATGGTTTCTGGAACAGACGGTGTTGGTACAAAACTTGACATCGCTTTTGCAATGAAAAAATATGATACAGTTGGAATTGACTGTGTTGCAATGAGCGTAAACGACATTCTTTGTACAGGCGCAAAACCACTTTACTTTTTAGACTATGTTGCTTGTGGAAAATTAGATGCTGATGTTGCTGCTGACTTAGTAAAAGGTGTTGCAGATGGCTGTGTAGATTCAAATTGTGCTTTACTTGGTGGTGAAACAGCCGAAATGCCTGGTTTTTATGACGAAGGAAAATACGATATTGCAGGTTTTGGCGTTGGTATCGTAGAAAAAGATGAAATTATCACTGGTGAAAAAATTGAAGATGGGGATGTTTTAATCGGACTTGCTTCTACAGGTGTTCACTCCAACGGCTTCTCTCTTGTAAGAAAGGTTTTCGACATCACAAACAAGGAAGTTCTTATGGAAGTTCTCCCCGACGGCAGAACCTTAGGCGAAGCTCTCCTCGCTCCTACACAGATTTACGTAAAGCCCGTGCTTGCACTCCTTGAAAAGGTTCAGGTAAAGGCTATCAGCCACATTACAGGCGGCGGCTTCAACGAAAATATCCCACGTTCTCTCCCTGACGGCTACACAGCAAAGATTAAGAAGAACAGCTATGAAGTTCCCTACATCTTCAAGCTTTTACAGGAACGTGGCAACGTAAACGAACACGATATGTACAACACATTCAATATGGGTATCGGTATGTCCATCGTTATTCCCAAGGAATCCGTTGCAGAAGCTATCGCTCTCATGAAGGAATTCGGTATTGCCGCATATGAAATCGGCGAAATCGTAAAAGGCGACGAAGGAATCATTATCGAATAATGGGATTTTTTGACTTATTCAGGAAAAAGCCTGCTCTCGACACAGACAGACTTGTTATCAATATCACAGAAAACGGCGTTGACGTAAACGGAACGCATATTGCACTTCCCTGCAATATCGACTCGCTGAAATACCTTTTCGGCCACGCACGCCAGACTGTTCATCCCGCCCGCTTTACTCCCGAAAAGAATTACAACTACACCTGGGATAAAATCGGACTGTACTGTTACAGCAAGGGCGGCTCGATAGTACATAACATTTCTGTCAGAATGAACGGA
>CALBXN010000087.1 GCA_937890485.1 uncultured Treponema sp. | reverse complement strand
CCTTAAGTGTAAGCTCATACCATTTCTTATTACAGTAAAAGCCGAAGGTATGACGTCTTGCAGGCTTTACGGCACCGTCCTTTTCAGCAATTTCAAAAATCTCTCTGAGCCTCATGAAAAGCTCCTCATTCGAAAGACCGTTCTTATCCTTTATAAGACGGTTATAGTCCATGATCTTAAGCTCCTCTGCCCTGAAGGCTACGGCAAGGAAGAAATTGAACTCCTCCTCACCCGTAAATCCGGGATTTTCTGCTCTTCTCTTAAGAGCAACCTTTACAGCAGAAGCAGCTCTGTGATGCCCATCTGCTATGTATATCTCGTTAATACCTGAAAATGCCTGCTCTATCGCCGTAATCTGTGATTCCTTAGCAATCACAAATACCCGATGGCGAATACCATCATCTGATACAAAATCATATTCTGCCTCACCTGTTTTTACCTGACGAATCACTTCATTAATCTTAGAATCCGCACGATATGCCAAAAAGATTGGCCCTGTTTGTGCACTACAGGTATCCACATGACGAATACGGTCTATTTCCTTCTCCTCACGGGTGTTTTCATGTTCTTTAATTACATGATTCTTATAATCATCAATTGAAGCACAGGCTACAATCCCTGTCTGAGTTCTCCCATTCATCGTTAACTCATAAATATAATAACAACGCTTATCCTCGCGAATAAAGTCTCCGTTTTCTACTGCTTTCCACAATAATTCCTTTGCTTTGTCATATACTGCCTCATCATAAGTACTTACTGTATCCGGAAAATTTGTTTCAGCTCTATCTATGCGTAAAAAAGAATCCGGTTGCGCTGCTACTACCTTCTTTGCTTCTTCTCTGTTATAAACATCATAAGGGAGGGCAGCAATATCTGCCGCCTTCCCTTTATTTGGTCTGATGCCTATAAATGGTCTTATAATCGCCATTTATACTACTCCTTTACATTTTTATTATAACTATTCAGAGCACTATTCGCAAAATCGCCTCTACGCGGCTTTCCTTGGTGTCAAATAGTTATTTCACCTTACGCACACGAAGTACGCCATCTGTTGCAGCTAATTTTGCTAATACTTCTTCTGTAACCGGTGAATCTATGTCTAAAAGTGCATAAGCATATTCGCCTTTTGAATTATTTGTCATATTCGCAATATTGATACCGGCTTCACCAAAAATATTCGTATACTGGCTAATCATACCGGATACATTTCTATGTAAAATGCCCACACGTCCTTCTGTTGTGCATGCTCCCATGCTGCAATCCGGGAAGTTTACAGAATGTACGATATTACCGTTTTCCATGTAATCTCTGACTTCACGTACTGCCATGATTGCACAATTGTCTTCTGATTCTGCTGTAGATGCTCCTAAATGCGGTGTAATAATACAGCCTTTTTTACCTACTACAGTAGGATTAGCAAAGTCTGATACATAGCGTGCTACTTTGCCTTCTTCTAAGGCTTTTACCATTGCTTCCTCATCTACTAATATATCTCTTGCGAAGTTCAGCACAACCGCTGTAGGCTTCATCATAGAGATTGCCTTGTCATTAATCATTTTCTTGGGCGTCTCTAATGCCGGTACATGTAGCGTGATATAATCGCATTCACGGTATATGTCCTCAATATTGGTAATATGCTTAACATTACGTGACAAACTCCATGCTGCATTTACAGAGATATATGGGTCATAACCATATACCTTCATACCAAGATGCACTGCTGCATTCGCAACCAAAAGACCTATAGCACCAAGTCCGATCACACCTAATTTCTTGCCAATGATTTCTGTTCCTGCAAAAGCCTTTTTCGCTTTTTCTGCATTCTTTGCAATATCTGGATCATTCTTGTTTTCTTTTACCCAATCAATTCCGCCAACCACGTCGCGGGCACCAAGGAACAACCCTGCGATAACAAGTTCTTTTACAGCATTTGCATTTGCACCAGGAGTGTTAAAAACTACAACTCCTCTTTCTGTTAAGGCTGGAATTGGAATATTATTTGTTCCAGCACCTGCTCTTGCTACAGCTTTTACGCTTTCTGGAATATCCATACTGTGCATATCTGCTGAACGAAGAATGATTGCATCTGGATTTATAATTTCTGAAGCGATTTCGTAATTCTCTCTTGGGAATTTTGCAAGTCCATCTGGAGCAATTTTATTTAATGTTTGAATTTTATACATATTAAAGTCCTTATACCTAAAAAATTAGTTTTCTTTTGCAAATTTATCCATGAAAGCTATCAAAGCTTTTACACCTTCAAGACTCATTGCATTGTAAATTGAAGCTCTCATTCCACCAACAAGGCGATGTCCTGCAAGATTTACTAATCCTGCACTTGCTGCTTCTGAAACAAATTTTTTGTTAATTTCAGTTGCTTTATCACCATCATATTTTGTTAAGAAAGGAATATTCATAATAGAACGACTTCCTTTTTCGGCAGTTGCATGATAATAATCGCTGTTATCCAAGTAATCATAGAAAAGATTTGCTTTTTCGTAGTTGCGTTTTTTCATTCCTTCAGCGCCACCATTTGCTTTAATCCACTGTAAAACTTTTCCCATGATGTAAATTGTGTAACATGGAGGAGTGTTGTACATAGAACCATTTTCGCTATGTGTTTTATAAGCCAACATTGTTGGTGTACCTGCGATAGGTTCTTCTGGGATTAAATCTTCTCGGATAATTACAAGAGTAACACCTGCTGGAGCAAGATTTTTTTGAGCACCTGCATACAAAAGTCCAAATTTGCTAACATCAAGAGGTTCTGAAAGAATACAACTTGAAATATCTGCAACTAGAGGAATATCACCCGTATCTGGGATATATTCATAGTGAGTTCCCATAATTGTATTGTTCAAAGTAATGTGAACATAATCATAATCTCCAGTTACTTTTTCAACCTTAGGAATATATGAAAAGTTTTTATCATCAGAAGAAGCAAGAACTTCAACTGATAAATATTTTTTTGCTTCTGCAATAGCTTTTTTTGACCAAACACCAGTATTAATATATGCAGCCTTTCCGTTTTTCTTTAAATTCATTGGAACCATTGCAAATTGTGTTGAAGCTCCACCTTGTAAAAACAAAATCTTATAATTTGATGGAACATTCATAAGTTCTCTAACCAAACTTTCTGTTTCTGCAATAATTGATTCATAAGCCTTTGAACGATGGCTCATTTCCATTACAGACTGTCCTGTTCCTTTGTAATCCATCATTTCTTCTGCGGCTGATTTTAGAACTTCTTCTGGTAAACAAGAAGGTCCTGCTGAAAAATTGTACACTCTACTCATTTTTACACCCTATTTCTTATAAATTTAAATTTTGGCAGACACTTTTTGAAGAGCATCTATCACCGAAATATTTTCTACACGAACTTTATCTTTTAGATTGATAAGAGCATTCGTGAAATTCACAATACCTTTTACACCACAATCCGATAAACGTTTTGCAGTTTTTATTGCATCATTTTCTGGAACAGCAAGAATCGCATAATCTATCTGTTCTCGTTGTATAATTTTTTCTAGCATACTCATAGGATACAAGGGAAAAGTTGATTGCAAAACTTCTGTTCTGTTCATGCTAGAATCAAATCCTGCTTTAATTACAAAACCTGAAGAAGAAAATCCTTCAAAATTGATTAAAGCTGCTCCCAAAGTTCCCAAACCTACGATGCAACATTTTTTTTCTGCATTTTCTATAAAAAGCCTAGATTTTATTGCATCTTTTAGAACTTTTATATTGTATCCACTACTAGAACCACACTGAACTCCAAGTAAAGAAATATCCCTACGGATTGTATCTCTTGACCATCCAGTTTTATGTTCAATAACTGAAGAAGTAACAGTTGCATTTTCTGATTCTAACTGTTCTAGTAAATCCACAAGTTTAATCAATCTAAGAGAAGCAGGTTTAGAAATTCCTTGTATCATCAAATTCTCCAGAGCTTACAAATACTGTGAAATTTTTCACAATAATATATTTATATAATACTCCAACAGAAAATTACCGTCAAGAAAAATATTGATTTTTAAAAGAGGATTATGATTTTTTTGAAGATTTTCAGTTTATTTCCTGTGAAATATTTCACAACGAAAGATTACTAATTTTTATTTCCTAAAGACAAAATTCCCACAAGAGAGCCAATCAAAGCACCAGCAAAATGACAAAATGGCTCAAGAGAATTAGTTGTAAAAACAGAAATCAGTTGAGTTGAAAAATAAATTAAAGCAAGTAAAATATACGAAAGAGGAATTTCTTTTTTATCGATGGAACAATAAAAAGAAAGAATTAAAAGCATACAAACAATTCCACTAGAGCCAACAATAACTGTTGAACTAAAGCAAACACAAACAACTCCAGCAAAAAGAACTGTAATCAAAATCAGAAGAGATAAAATTCCTTTTCCAAATTTTTCTTCAATTTTTGGACAAAGTAACAAAATAAAAACTAAATTTGAAGTAAGAATATTCCAATCAAGAACGCCAAAAGGATACAAAAGAAGCCTAAAATAATCTGTTACAGATTTAAAATTAAAAGGATTTTCTCCAGAAGCAGAAGTTGGACAAGTTAAGAAACTTTGAAAGTCTGGTAAAAATTTAGATAGAATTCCAAAAATCACGCATAAAATTACAAAAATCAAAGTAATTGGAGAATCAAAAGAAATTCTAAATCCAGTTTTTTTTCTTGTTGCCACAACTCACCTTCTATTAAATATCTAATTCAATCTTTACAGGACAATGGTCTGAACCTAAAACATCATTTAAAATTGTACTAGACTTTACTTTATCAAAAAAGCCTTCGTTTACGCATTGATAATCTATACGCCATCCAATATTTTTTTCTCTGGCATGAAAACGATAACTCCACCAAGTATATTGACTTGGTTCAGCACAAAATTTTCTAAAAACATCAACATAGCCAGAAGTTGTAAATTTATCCATCCATTCTCTTTCTTCAGGCAAATATCCAGGATTCTTTTCGTTAGATTTTGGATTTGCTAAATCAATAGGCTTGTGAGCAATATTGTAGTCTCCACAAAGAACAATGTTTTTTCCATTTTTTACAAGATTATCACAATAAGATAAAATTCCATCACAAAAAGCAAGTTTATAATCTAATCTTGCTCCTGCATCCTGACTATTAGGAAAATACGCACTGATTATCACAGTAGAACCAAAAGTACAAGCAATAACTCTTCCTTCGTTATCAAATCTTTCATCGTTCATAATATCAACAGAATCTGGTTCTATTTTAGAATAAATCGCAGTTCCAGAATAACCAGGCTTTTTTGCACTAGAAAACCAACTTTTGTATCCTGCAGGATTTAATAAATTTTCGGAAAGTTGCCCCGGATGAGCCTTCGTTTCTTGAATACAAACCACATCAGCATTTGAATTTGTAAGCCATTCCACAAAACCTTTTTTTTCTACGGCACGAATACCATTAACATTCCAAGAAATTATACTTTTCATAGCCGAAATTATACAATTTTTTAAAAATTATTGCTATAATATATATGTTAAGAAAAACAGTTATATTAATTCAGTAGGAGGAAAAATAATAAAATGAGTATTAAAACACAGAATGTATCAAATTCAAAAGTAGATTTAGAAGACGAAATTAAAGAACCACCTATGTGCAAAGTGATTTTACTAAACGATGATTTTACAACAAAGGAATTTGTGGTAGAAATTTTAATTAAGATTTTTAATAAATCATCTTTAGAAGCAAATGAACTTATGGAAAAAGTTCACAAATCAGGTTCTGCCATAGTTGGAATTTATTCTTTGGATATTGCAAACTCATTAGCAAAGTTAACTATAAAGACAGCACGGGCAAATGGATTTCCTTTGCGTTGCGTAGTTGAAGAAGAATAAAATCTTCTAAAAAAATAAATCAAAGTTCAATAATTATAAGGAAAGAAAAGTGAAATTAAATTTAATATCAAATATTTATTTTGATACAGCATTTTCTTATGCAAAAGAACAAGAACATCAATTCATTACTCCAGAACATATTCTTTTTATTTTCATTAAAGATTCTGGAATAAAAATGATTTTAGAAGAATGTGATGTGGATGTAGAATCTCTTTTCAATTTGTTACAAGAATATTTAAATACAATTCCCAAAGTGAATAATTCTGACCAAATTGAACCAATAGAACCACTTGAATCAATAGGATTTGGTTCTGTCATAGAAAGAGCTATTGCTCATGCATTATCAGCAGAAAAAAAAGAAATTGATCAAACCGATGTATTAATCAGTATTTTTGAAGAAGAAGGACAGGCCGCTTTCTACTTAAAAAAATTAGGAGCAACACATCTTCGATTAATGGAAGTAATTTCAAATTGTACAATCGAATATAAATTTTCAGATGAAGATATCGAAGACAACGAAGACAGCGATGATGAAGATTCAGAAAGTATGTTCGATATATCTTTTGATGATAATTTTGAAAAAGAAAATACTTCAATTAGTTTCTTAGAAAAATTTACTAAAAATCTTACTCAAGAAGCAGCTATTGGTAATTTAGAACCACTAGTTGGAAGAGAAGAAGAATTAGAAAGAACCATTCAAGTTTTGTGCCGAAGAATGAAAAATAATCCCATCCATGTGGGAGAAGCTGGGGTTGGAAAAACTGCAATTACAGAAGGCTTAGCTCAAAAAATCGTAAAAAATGATGTTCCTGAATTTTTAAAAGGATACACAATTTATTCTTTGGATATGGGTTCTCTTCTTGCAGGCACAAGTCATCGTGGTGCATTTGAAGAACGATTCAAAAAAATAATTAAACATCTAGAAAAAGAAGAAGATGTTATCCTTTTTATTGATGAAATTCACATGATAGTTGGTGCTGGTGCCAGTGGTGAAGGAACCGTTGACGCCTCCAACTTGTTAAAACCAATACTTTCTTCTGGAAAAATTAGATGTATCGGAGCAACAACTCACAAAGAATACGCAAAATCCTTTGAAAAACATCGCGACCTTGAAAGACGCTTCCAAAAGATAAATATTGACGAACCAAGTTTTAATGACACCGTTGAAATTTTACAAGGATTGTTACCTCGCTATGAAGAATATCACAAAGTAAAATATACTCCAGAAGCAATCAAAGAAGCGGTAAAACTTTCTGTAAAATTTTTGTCAGAACGAAAATTACCAGACAAAGCCATTGATGTAATCGATGAAGCAGGAAGTTTTGCAAAACTCCACAAGGAAGAATTTGCTCAACAAGATGATAAAACCATAATTGATGAATTTATCATTCAAAAAATAATTGCAAAAATGGCAAAAATTCCAGAAAAGACAGTTTCTGCAACAGAAATAGACAAACTAAAAAATCTTGAAACAGAACTAAAATCAAAAATTTTTGCACAAGATAAAGCAGTAGAAGCTGTTTGCAAGGCAGTAAAAAAATCCCGAGCAGGTTTTAGAAATCCCGAAAAACCTATAGCAAATTTCTTATTTGCAGGACCTACAGGTGTTGGAAAAACTGAACTTGCAAAAGTTCTTGCCCAAAACTTAGATTCACAACTGTTACGCTTTGATATGAGTGAATATCAAGAAAAACACACAGTAAGCCGTTTGATTGGTTCTCCCCCAGGTTATGTTGGTTTTGAAGATGGCGGACTTTTAACTGATGCAGTTCGTAAAAATCCAAGTGCCGTAGTTTTATTAGACGAAATTGAAAAAGCTCATTCTGATATTTACAATCTTCTTTTACAAATTATGGATTATGGATTTTTAACAGATAACCAAGGAAAAAAAGCAGATTTTAGAAACACAATTATCATCATGACTAGCAATGCAGGAGCAAGTCAAATTGGAAAATCTCAAATTGGTTTTGGTGATAATGTTACAACAGAAAGCGTCATTGATGAAGAAGTTGCAAAAATCTTTACTCCAGAATTTAGAAATCGATTAGATGCCATAATTCACTTTGCTCATCTTGAAAAAAAAGACATTCTAAATGTTGTAACAAAAGAATTACATATTTTACAATCTCAGTTGCAAGAAAAAAACGTAACATTAGAATTTACACCAGAAGCAGTTGAGTTTTTAGCAGAAAAAGGATACTCAAAAGAATTTGGTGCAAGAAATATTTCTAGAACTGTAGAAAATTACATCAGTAGTCAACTTGTAGATGAAGTTTTATTTGGTAAATTAGCAAAAGGAGGCAAAGTAACTTGTTATATCGATAAATCAAATTCAGATTTACAGGATATAAAGTTCAATTATGAATAACAAAAAACCATGGTACAATAATTTTCCATATCTTTCTATTGATGAATATTTTGAATTTCCGCCTTACCAAAAGGACTTTGATGGAATAATTTCAACAGGAGGCAATCTTTCACCAGGAATGTTGATGTCCGCTTATTTACAAGGAATTTTTCCTTGGTACGGCAAAGACGAACCTATTATGTGGTGGAGCCCAGACCCAAGATTTGTACTTTATCCAAAAGACTTACACATTCCCAATAGTTTAAAAAAAGTAATTAAACGAAACGAAAAATTACTTTTACAAGGAGATAAAAAAGCTTTTTCTTATACTACAGATTGTGCTTTTGAACAAGTAATAGAAAATTGTGCAAAAATAGAACGGCCTGACCAAGATGATACTTGGATTACCCCAGAAGTGATTGACGGATACTGCGAATTACATAATCTTGGCTTTGCCCATTCTTACGAAACTTGGCAAAACGGAAAATTAGTTGGTGGTTTTTACGGAGTAGAAATTGGCAAAATCTTTTTTGGAGAATCCATGTTTGCACTTGTTCCAGAAGCCAGCAAAACTGTATTTGTGCGATTTGTAAAAGATTTTGACGCTCGTGGTGGAAAGTTAATTGACTCTCAAGTTTACACAGATAATCTTGCCCGATTTGGAGCAAAAAATATTTCAAGGCAAGCATTTTTAAGGTTAGAAAAAAAATATTTAAAAGATGATAGATTGAAATATTTTCAAAACAATAAAATTTGATATTTAAAAAATTAAATAAACTTGACATATTATTATTGTTTTTGTAAAATTCTCTTAGTTACGGGGGTGTAGCTCACCTGGCTAGAGCGTTTGAATGGCATTCAAAAGGTAGTCGGTTCGAGTCCGATCATCTCCATCTTGAGCAACCTTGTTATAAGGTTGCTTTTTTTATATCCAGCAAAAAGGTGCAAAATGGAAATATCAGCAATTTATCACGATATAAGTAAAAAGTATTGTTTTGCCATCGAAAAAGGTAAAATCCTTTTTAGGATAAAAACAAAAAAAGATGATATCAAAAGCGTA
>CALBXN010000086.1 GCA_937890485.1 uncultured Treponema sp. | reverse complement strand
AGATATAATTGTAAAATCGCCTTTATCTTTGCTTGATTTTGAAATCACATTTGCTTGTTTTGGATTTTCTAAAAATTCTTCTTCTGTTAAATATCCACTTAATTCAAATTTTCCACTTGAATAATTTGCAAAAGGTTTTATTTTAAAATTCTCAAATGGGATAAAAAATAAATTTAAATCTAAATTCCAATTTTTTGATTTGCTGTAATCTCTATAACCATCTGTTTGATTATAATTTCCATTAAAATTTATTCCAAGTTTTTCTGTACCGTAACCAATTTCACCTTGGGCTGATATTTCGTTATAACTTCCATAATTAATATTTGCTGATGAAGATAATCCTTTTGTGTTTTCTTTTGTGATTATATTTATAACACCTCCGATTGCGCCTGAACCATACAATGCAGAATCTCCACCATCAAGTATTTCAATTTTTTCAATTTGTGAAATTGGAATTGAAAGTAAATTTTGTGGTGTCATGTCTGGATTGTTAAATCTTCTTCCATTGTATAAAATTACAACTTGTGCAAATGGATTATCACCTGCTGAGCCTCGCATTTTTACAATTGAAGATGAACTTCCGTTTGTACCTTCTGAAATTTGTACATTGGTAGCGGATTGTAAAATTTCTTTTAAAGATGTTTTTCCGGATTTAGCAATTTCTGCTGAAGTTATTATTGTTACATTACCATTTGATTTTATTTCTTCTGTTTTTGTTCTGTTTGCAGTAATAACAAAAGTTTTTTCAACTGTTGTTTCTTCTGTAAATCCAAAAGAAGATACAAATAGTAAGACGAATAGAATAAGAAATATCTTATTCTTCAAAAAAGAGATAGCTGGCATACATTCCTCCTCGGGTTTGTATTAATGTTAGATTTACAAGTCGTCTCCTGGCTTACGCTAATTGCAAAATCTACCTTCTCGGAATTTTCCAATGGATTTAGATTTCTAAAACGTTACAGTGGCGGGACCGCTTAGGATTTTCACCTAATTCCGTTACTTGCAAATGTGAATATATCAAAAAATAAATTTTTATCCAAGAGCTATGTCTAAAATCATCATCAAGGCAAAACCTATTGCAAAACTTATTACCCCTAAATTTGAATGCTTTCCTTCGTGTAAGTCTGGGATGAGTTCTTCTACAACAACATAAACCATAGCACCTGCTGCAAAAGATAATAGGTATGGCAAAATTGGAAGTACAAGTGAAGTTAATAAAATTGTAATCACAGATGCAATTGGTTCTACGATTCCAGATAAAGAGCCATACAAAAAGGATTTTCTTCTTGACATTCCCGCTGTTCGTAAGGGAGTTGAAATTACTGCTCCTTCTGGTGCGTTTTGAATTGCAATACCAACTGCTAAACTTATAAGTGCTGCCAAAGATATTTGTTGAGTTCCCGCAACAACACTTGCATAAACAACACCAACTGCCATTCCTTCTGGAATATTATGAAGAGTTACTGCTAAGATTAACATCGTTGATTTTTTAAAATTAGATTTTAATCCTTCTGGTTCATTTTCATTGTTGTGTAAGTGAGGAATAATTAAATCTAATATTAATAAAAAGAAGATTCCTAAAAGAAATCCAACTGAAGCTGGAATCCAAGAGATGTTTCCGTTTTCTTCTGCTATTGAAATTGCAGGAAGTATTAAAGACCAAATGGAAGCTGCAACCATTACACCAGAAGCAAATCCTAATAAAGTTTTTTGTAGGTGGGTATTAATTTCTTTTTTTATAAAAAAAACTAGTGCAGAACCTAAAACTGTTCCAGCTAATGGAATAAATAAAACATAAAAAATTGAACTCATAAATTTTTTCTCCTAATAATATTTTATTTTACAAAAATCTTTTGTGCAAATTTTACTGTGTCTAAAGCATCTTTTGCATAAAAGTCCGCTCCAATCATGTCAGAGTATTCTTGCGTTAAAACAGCTCCTCCTACACAAACTTTACATTCTGAACATTTTTCTTTAATAAGTTTTATTGTTTCTTCCATTGCAGAAACTGTTGTTGTCATTAAGGCACTTAGACCTACAAGTTTAATATTTTTTTCTAAACATAAAGAAACAATTTCTTGTGGCTCAACATCTTTCCCTAAATCGTAAACTTTAAATCCGTAATTTTCTAAAAGTACTTTCACAATATTTTTTCCAATATCGTGAATATCACCTTTTACTGTTGCTAAAATTATTTCTCCTTTAATTTCTTCTGTTCTTCCTGATGAAATTAAATTATCTTTTAAAATTGAAAATCCTGCTTTTACAGCTTCTGCACTAAGTAATAATTGTGGTAGATAAATTTTTTTCTGTTCAAAACCTTTTCCTACAATGTCTAATGCTGGAATAAGATTTTCATTTATAATTTCAATTTCAGTTTTTGTTTTTGTCATAAAGTGAATAGAGAATACAGTTTCTTCTGTTATGATAGAAATGATTTCAATATCTATAAAGCCATCATTTCTTACGGTGATATCACTTATGTATTTTTCAGATTCCTGAATTACGGTAATTGATTGTCCGTTGTTTTTTCTTATATCAACAGTTTTTATGTCAGATGCTGAAAAGAGGTTCTCCCGATTTTTCAGCCATTTATTCAGCATTTCTGTCATTGTTTTGCTCCTCATGAGGTGATAATTCAGAATATAAATATTATAACACAATTTACATAAAATAGCAATAATTTTGACAAATACCATTTTTTATATTTAATATTAGAATTACTTATAATAAAATATATAAGTAGCTTAAATAAAAAACAAACCGAAGAAACTACCAAAACAATAGTTACTGAAAATATTTCCCAAAATAATCAAATAATTAAACCTGTGGAAAAAGTGACTGAAAAGGTACAAGAAGAAATAAAACCAATTCGAAAAATGAGAAAATTACCAAAAAGAAGAAATAAAGATTCAAATATATTTCATCATAATGAAACATCATCATTTC
>CALBXN010000085.1 GCA_937890485.1 uncultured Treponema sp. | reverse complement strand
ATCAAAAGAAAAAGTATGAAAAAGAGCAAGAAGAACTATTAAAAAAAGATAATTCTAATATAATAGAAGATAAAAAAATTGACTCTGACTCAGAAAATAATGTAATAAATGAAGATTAATTAATCTTCATTTATTAAGTATTGTCGATATTTGTCTGGATTTACCCTAAATGCAACGATTGGCAAGCCTTGTTCTTCAAATGCTTTTTCAAGAGCTTGAGATGATTCTTCAATTAAACGATTTCCTGTAATTAATCTTAAACTTCTTGTTGTAATACCAATTCCAAGCTTGTTATTCATTTGTTTGTTAATTAAAAGACCACTAATTTCTGTATATAAGTCTTGACCTAATGCCATTGCTCTATCTAAATCAATGCCTTGTACAATGGCTGCAAATCCGTTTGTTCCAAATTCAAAAATTAAATCTCTAAACTTAAATTTTTCTAATAAAATATTTGTTAAGTATGGAATAATATGATTCTGGAATGTGATATTCTCAATTTTTATCAGGAATAATGCTAAATCTTGTTCTGATGATGCTGAACGTGCAATTTCAGAATCAAGTCTAGTTTCGAAATATGATTCCCATCCAAACCCTGTATATTCAGAAAATAACCCTTGTGGATCAGAAATGTTTGAAGCTAATGGTTTATAATCTGGTGAAACAACTTGCTCTTTTATTTCTTCATCAATTTGTGGATTATCATTCTGTGTTTCTAATGAATTATTTGTTTCATTAATAATTTGTTCATTATTACCGTAAGTATTTTTTTCGGTTTCTGAATAATTATTAATTTCATTTTCGTTATTTTTTAAAGTTTCATTTTTTTCTGTTGTAGATATTATTTCTGTAGAATTTTCTGTTGTAGGATTATTTTTATAAACTGAAATTAATACTGCAAATACTAGTGCAGTTGCAACTAAGATTATTAAAAAGCAAATTTTTGCTATACTGAAAATTTTATCTGGATGAATTAAATATATTGCAGTTGTTATGTTTACTTTTGTATAATTATCAACTGGTAAAGATGAACTAAAAATAGAAATTATAGGTGAACTACCTTGAATTACTGGATCTCCAAAGTTGTCAATTTTAATAATAGGAGATGATACAGGAAATGCAAAACAAGTATTACTATCTTGTGTTATTATTAAGCCTGCAATATCTTTATTGCTTTGAACATATTCTGTAAACTTTTGAGTGAAGGATTCTGAAAACCCATAATAATTGATATATTCAGTTGTATCTAAAATTACCGAATTTAATGATTCTGCTGCTTTATCTTTTCCAATTTTTATATTATTAAAAACTGTAAATCCAAAAAAACAAATTGCAAATGCAAATACAACGAATATACAAATTGAAAAAATCTTTATACCTTTAACATTCATAACATCTTATAGTATAATTGTGTATTAATTTCTTTGCAAGATTAATTATTGAAAAAAAGTCAATTTTTTTATTTTTTCCCCAGGCTAAAAGCGGTAAAATAGGATAAATTATGTCTGTTTCTTTATCAGACTTGATTTGAGATAGTTTAAGATAATATTCTTTTAGAAAATCTAAGTTTATCGTACTAGTTACAAAAGTTATTTCATTATTTATGCAAGTATTATTTGTTTTATTATTTAACTTTAGATTCATTGGATTACATTTTTCTGATGCACAAAAAATATTAATGTTTGTTTGTTTAAACATTTGTTCTTGAGAACCTTTATATTCATTTAACAGTTTCGTTGTTAACGTTCCTTTGTTATCAGTTATAGTTTCAGTTCTAAACATTAATTTTGTATATTGTGATTCTAAATTCATTAGTTTACAAGATAAATTTAGAAATTGTTTTTCTAAATAAGTACTTTTTGCATAAGGTTTATTATGATAAAAAGAAAAATCTGTTCCAAAAAATTCGATATTTTTAAAACCACATTTAATAGCAAAGTCCCAAGCTGTTGATGTGACAGTACCTCTTCCTGAATTTAATTTTATAAAATTACACTTAGTATTTTGTTCGATAAAATTACAGAAGGGATGTCCGTTATTAAAAAATAAAATATTTTTGGGATTAATTATTTTTGTTATTGATGAATTTGAACATAAATCTAATAGAAAAATAGTATTTGCAAATCGTTTTTTATTTCCAATAAAATGTTCTCTAGAATAAATTTGTGCATCAATACTTACAACAATTTCTGGAATTATATTATTTTCTAAAAGTGAAGGGTAAGCAGTATCTGTACTAATAATGAAATATTGATTTAAATTTTTTTTAAGTTTTAATATTGTTTCATCAAGGGATGGTCCAGCTGCGATTATTGCTGCAGTTTTTGAAATATTTATTTTAAAATTATTTTGTAAATTATTATTGTTAATAAATTTTATATTTTCTAAAATATTATGCATCCAAATTTTTCCAAAATGTGATTGAACTGAAATGTCAGCAGAAATATTTGAAATTGCATTGTTTATTTTGTTTTCTATTTCATTGACAAAATCTATATGAAAATCTAACCAAGATTTTATGTAAGTAAAATAAAAATTTCCGTGTATAATTGGATTGTAAAAATTTATAATTTCATTTTGTAAATTTTCTAGTGTGGTTAATTTTATTTTTTTATTTTTTGTGAATTCAAAATTATTTGTTTTAAATAAAAAATCAAGAGAGTCATTATTTAATTCAAAAGCTAATATGAATTTATCAGGATAAATTTCAGATAGTTTTTTTATGTGGTATCCGTTTCCTATTCCTGCTATACAAATAAATCCAGAGTTTTTGAATTTTTCATTACTACAAAAAAAATCTACATCTCGTTGTGGATTATAAATTGAGTAAAAAGATTTGTTATTTTTTAATATTGATACTTTTGTATTAGTTTTTGAAATTCTATTTTCAATATATGAATTACTGTTCATCATTATAAATTTTCTCCAACTTAAGAAGTTGTTCTTCTAAAAATTGTTTTGATTCTTTAATTGCGTTTTCCAAATATAATTTATTATTATATTTATTATAATTTAAAATATTTCCAAGACTTAAATTTGTTAACCATTGAATATCATTAGATATTTTATTTAATAAATCTATAATAATTTTTTTTGTTTCAATTTTTTTTTCATAATTTTGTTTAGTAAATAAATTTTCATTTATAATTTTATTATCAAATTTAACTTCGTCCCATGATATTGATTTTATATTTCCTAAATTATGATATTTAGATTTTTCAGTGAAAATTCTTGTTACATTTTTTGTATAATTTTGAGGTAAATTTTCAAACCAAATTCTGTAAGTATTTAATGATGAAGAATTAAAATTTCTTACACAAATTCTTTTTTCTTTATTAAAAAAATAGTTGTCACTTAAAGAATCGTTGATTTCTAAAATATTTGGTTGTGAATGTTGATATCCATTTGTTGTTGATAAATCAAGTCCTACAAAATAAATGTTTTTATCTGTTAATTGTTTTGCAATTTCTAAAGCAGTTCCTGAAACAGTTCCATTGCGATTAGTTTTAATTGTTGTTAAATTTGTTTTTTCAAAAAAATAATTATTTGTATAATCATTATATTCAATTGGAATTATTTTATTGTTTTTCAATAAATTATAAGGTAGTGAAGATTCAGCGGTACACATTATTGGAATGTCGTATTTTTCATTTGATAAAAATTGTAAATGTTTTTTTGCCCAATATCCACCATCAGTTGTAATAATTAAATCTGGAATGATTTTATTTTCAATTAAAATTTTTGTTGCAGAAGAAACACTTATTATAAATAAATTTTTTTTATATTTTTTTATTTTATTTAGAGAATTTTTTAATGAAGGTCCAGAAGCAATAACTAATATATCTTTTTTTGTTTTTTTTATTTGGTAAAAATTATTTTGTGTTAGAGTAAAGAATCTAAAAATATTTGCAATCCATTTTTTTGAAAAATATCTTCGAGTTGCTATAATGTCTTTTGAATTACTTAAATAATTTTGTATAGCATTTAATGTAAAATTATATTCATTCAAAAAAATATTTTCAGAAGGTTTCCAAGATAAAAATAAAATTTGATTACTTAACTCTTCTGTAAACTCATTAAAAAAATATTCAGTTAATTCATTTTGAGTTGAATAATTACTAATACAAATTTGATAAATATTATTTAATGATTTTGCAAATTCAATATTTACTTTGTTTAAAATTTTTTTGTCATATTGAATTAATAGAATTTTTGCATTTGAAAATTTTGTTTGCAACTTAGGTAGGAAGTAGGGAAGACCTGCCCCTAAAATTACTATAACTTTAGGATTAAAATCTATAGAAAGTTGTTCTACCCATTTTTCAGCTTCTGCAGATGGATTATATTTTGAATGACAAAATTTTCCATCTACAGAAAATGTAAGTTCATTATTTTTAGCTTGACTAAATTCAATTATCAATTTATTTACCTAGTAATAAATCTTTTAAAGTGTTTGCGTTGTTAGTTGAATTATAGTTTGTAATTGAAATCATATCTAAAATGTCATTATTTAAATAATTAGATAAATTATTTTTAATTTGTAATTCAAACATTTGTGCATCGATTTCGGAATTAGCAAAATATACAAATTTTATTTTACCAGGATAATCTATACAGATATTTGGTGCAGGAACTGATTTATTTAAAACATTAAAAATATGAGAACCAATATTAAGCAATTCAAATTTGTTTAGATAGTCAATCTTTTTAAGTAATTGAACAATATTTAATTCCATATATTGTCCTTTCAAGGATTTATTTAAACCTTCTTGAATATTTTTTTCTAATTGACTTTGAGTACAGTTTTTTTCTAAATTATCATTTAATTTCAAAAAATCCGAAATGCTATCAATAAATTTAATAATAATTTTATCTAAATAGTTCGTATCAATAGATTGGATTGGGGATATAGTTGTTAAAAAAATAAAATTTCTATTATTTATAAAGAATCTTTTAAAACATATTTTGTAGATAGATTCAAGTTCTTCTGAATTGAACAACTGATAAAATCCAATCAATTCTTCTTTTTGAAAATATTGCCAATCAGTTTCGGGTAAAGAACCATTCCAAAAAGATTTAGTTGATTTTGATTTTCCTACTGTGATGTCACTAAAATTGTAAGAAAAACTTTGAAAAAATCCAGTATCATTTTCAACAAACAAACCAGCTTTATCAAGATTTGCTTCTTGACACATTCTAATAAAACTTTCATAAGGTTTTGTTATGTCATAAGCATTATTATTCTGTTTCTGTAATTCAATCTCAATTTTAGGTTGTTTTTGAATTTCATTTTCAGAAATTTTTTCATCTTGAAAATTTTTTTCTCTTAATTTTTCTGCAAGAGAGAGTAGTCCATCTTGCTTTTTTTGTTGAGAATAATAATGGCTATTAATATGTTCTAGTAAACCCATTAGTTAGAAATTCCTAAATCATTGAATAATTTTTTATAAGTATCAAAATGCTCTGATTTTGCAAACTCTTCAATTTTATCTTCTGGGAGATTTTCTAAAAGTTGATCCATGTAAACCAATACAGATTTAATGTCATCTTGTATTTTTGCTGTAGGTGATGAACTTGCAGGTTTTGTAATAGGTTCTGCACTTTCAACAGGAGTATCAACTGTTTCTTCTGTTTGTTCATTTTCAAAAACAGGTTCAACAATATCATTTTCAGTGTCTTCGATGATTTCTTCTGGAATTTCATCTTCAACAATAGATTCTGTTTCTGCATTATTATCTTCAGTTGGTTCAGTTACATCGTTATCCCATTGTGAACTATTGAAAACATCTTCAGTTGGTTCATTACTTTCGTCGCTTTCATCTTCTTCATTTTCAATAATATCAGATACTTCTGCTTCTTCTGTTGAAAGCTCATTTTCAATTTCATCAGTAGAATCTTCAATAACATTTTCATTTTCGTCAAGAATTTCTACATCGAGTTTTTCTTCATTTTCATCAACTGAATCTTCAAAAGAATCTTCTAAATATTTTAATCTATCCTCTGTCAATGTATCTGAAATTGAAGGATCCTCTGCATTAATAGATTCGATAAAATCATTTGTTTCTGGTTCTTCGTAAACTTCTTCATCTTTTGGAACATCAATTTCTTCAGATAAGTCTTCTTCTTCTTCAAAATTGTTGTCCATTTGTAAGTCTTCAAGTTCTGGTTCTTGTAAATCTTCATTTGCAAAATTTGAAACTTCAGAATCGTCAGCAAAAGAACTGTCTTCATATTCGTCCATTGTGTCTATATCTGAATCTGTAAGTTCTGTAGCATCTCCAAGAGGATTTATTACAGCATCTTCTTCTGTTTCAGTTACAGTTTCATCTGAAATATCTTCAACAAGTTCTTCTTCTGCTTCTTCAGTTGTAAAATCAGCGTTATTTAAGATATTATTTAATTCATCTCCAGATAAGGCAATTGTTTCGTCTTCGTTATCATCACTAAAGAATCCTGATGTTTCGTTATCATCTGATGAAATATCTTCTTCAGAAGTTTCTTGAGTTGGTGTAACTTTAAATGAATTAAACTCTGTACGCAAGTTAGTAATTTCTGAGCGTAAATTACTAATTTCTGCAGCAATTTTTTCTAATAAATTAGAACTTTCGACATTTTGTGATAAATTTTGTTCATCGTTGATAATACCGTTTTCTTCCATAGTGATTTCACCTTGTTCTTCTTGAATAGTTTCGTTTATAGTATCTGCTTGAATTTCTTCTTCTTGTGGTTCTTCCTCAGAAATTAGATTAATATCTGTTTCTTCTATCTCTGATTCATCTGTGTTTTCTGTGTCATCGATAGAAATTTCATCTTCAAGTTCGATTGTATTATTTTCTTCTTGAATTTCCATTGCATCTTCAGAAAAATCCATGTCAAGTAATTCATCTTCTTGTGTTGATTGGATTTCATCATCAGTATTTTCAACTTGATCATCTTCAATTTCTAAAAATGTTTCGTCAAGTTTTTCATTTGCTTCGATTTCATCTTCTTCAATATCTGTATCTAAAATCAAAGTTTCATCAGTGTTTTCTTCTTCAATTAAGGAGTCTTCTATGTCGATTGAATCTTCAAATGATGTTGTTGGTTCAATATCAAAGTCGTCTTCTAATGTAATATCATCAGATAATTCATCTGTTTCTTCATCAATTAAAATATCATCATTTAATTCTGGTTTTGATATTGAAAAATCACTTTCATCGGTGCTTTCTTGTTCTGAATCTTCTACAAGTAATGGGGCTGAATCTTCAATATCAATCTCTTGAATTTCTGTTTCTAGAGAAGAATCAATTTCATCTGCAACAAAATCATTTTCTTCAGTAGGAATATCTTCGTTTTGTTCAATTTGATTAGACGGTACTTCGAAATCTTGCATTTCAATAGAAGTATCATCTAACTGTGTTTCTTCCAAAGAAATATCATCTGTTTTTTCTTGTGTAACATCTTTTACTTCATCAGATGGAAATTCAAAACCACCATCTTCCAAAATCTTATCAATTTCGTCAAAATCCATACTTGACTGAGCCTCCAATACCTTCATTCCACCAACTGGTGCACCATTATTTTTTGCTTGTTGTTTAAATCTTTCTATATCTTCATTAGATTGGAATAGTGAAATATCATCCAAATCGTCATCGCTTGTTTCTCCATCTTCCTCTTCTTCCTCTTCAGAAAGATCTTCTTCATCCATTGTAACAGTGATATCGTAATCTTGAATTAGTTTTTTACTCTTAGCTTCTTCAGGAGTTTCTGTTAATGGAGTTGCATCATCTAGTGAACTTAGTAAGTCATCAAATTCAGAAGCATCATCATATGCAGTTTCAGTAGAGGATTTTGTTTCTTCAACAACCGTGGTAGGTGTGTCTGACATAAATGCACTTGTGATGTCTTCACCTGCAAAAGCACTGATATCAACTTCAGGAATTTTTGGAGTGTCAGAATCTCCAAAATCACTTGGGAAAGCAGCTCCTTCGTCTTGTATACTATCAAATAAGTCATCAAAACTCATTTCACCACTTTCACCATCTAAGCCAATAAATTCTACTTGACTTACAGGGTCAGCTTTTGTTTCTAATACAAAGTTGTCATCAAATTCTAGTTCAATATTAAGCGGTGGCTCGTCAATGATTTCTGGTTCTTTCTTTTTGCCTCCACCACCCATAAAATCATCAAAATCTATACTTTCTCCATCTCCAAATAGGGATGATAAATCTACTTCACCATCTCCTGAGTCAGAGGAAAAGAAATCATCCATATCAATGGAAACTTCTCCACTTGAATCACCACTAGGTGCAATAATATCATTGTTTTCGAAAGCACTTAAATCAATTCCTGGAATATCAAAACCTTCTGGGAGACCTGTTTCACTTGGAATTTCTGGTTCTAGGATAGTTTCTGTATTGTTAATTTCATCTTTTTCAAGGGTTGATTCTTCTATAATGGTATCAGAACCAATAAGACTATCTAATTCTTCATCGATGCTTTCTATTTGTTCTTGTTCAGGAGCTATTAAATCATTATCGATAACTGAATCATCCATTGTTTGTGGTATTTCCTGTGGTGATTCTAAATTTTCTGGACCTTTTTTTATCCAAACACCATATCTTTCTAGTTGAGGTTCCTTCTTTTTTGATTCGTTTGATGTTGTGTTTTCGTTCATGTCAAATTCAGTTTCATCATCAAATACCATAAATTTGCTCCCAAAAGTTGTTTATAAATATTTTCTGTAAAAATACACAAATATTCCCTTTATTATCGGCAAAAAACTCTAATTTCTACAGTCTTATTTTATTCATTATAACATACTTTTTTAATTCAGGAAACAAAAAAAATTGCCGAAAATAAAATATATGCGAAAATTTACGATTTTATTTTCAATTTCTATTGGAACTTTTGTTTATGTTTTAGTTTCTTTATTTTGTGGACAGAATGGTTTGTGGGCTGAAAGTCAATTAGTTAAACAAAAAATGAATTTGTGTACTAATATTTCTAATATTCAGAAAATTAATGATGAACTTTCCCTAGAACATACTGCTTTATTAAAAGATTCGGAAGTAATTAGTGCTCATGCAAGAAGATTAGGTTTTGTTATGGAGGGGGAACATCTAGTAAAAATTTCTGGTATTCCTCCAAAAACTCAAAAAGCATATTCAGTTGGTAAATTTTACAAAATTGAAGAAATTCAATTTGTTCCAGAACATATTTGTAAAATTTTAGGTATTTGTGTAAGTTTTTTAACTTTCTTTATTGCTTTCTTGATTTCCTTAGGTGAAAAAAAATCAGCAAATGAAAAAACTAACACAAAAGTAATAAATAATTTAGTAGAGGTTTCTAGTGGTAATTTCTAAATTTCAAGATGATTCTGTGGAAATTACTGTTGAAAAACTCAGAAATAGAGAAGTCGTTATAATTCCAACTGATACTGTTTATGGTTTTTCGGGAATTGCACCTTGGACCGAAGATTTAATAAGACAAATTAAGGGAAGAGAAGAAAATAAACCTTTTATTCAACTAATAAGTTCTCCAAAAGATATTCAGTTGTATACTGATGAAGTTATTGATGATAAAATTTTATCTTTTTGGCCTGGTCCTTTAACAATTATAGTTCCACAAAAGGAAGATTCAGAAAAAACTATTGCTTTACGTTGTCCAAATGATGAATGGCTTAGAAAAGTAATTGAATTAACTGGTTTTTCTATTTATTCAACAAGTGTAAACTATTCAGGTGAGGAAATTCTATCAGATGTTGATGAAATAATTAATGAATTTGAAAAAAATGTTTCACTAATTGTCAATGATGGTAATAAAAAAGACTCGAAAGCCTCAACTATTATCAGCGTCATAGATGGTAAAGTAAAACTAATTAGACAAGGTGAATTAATTTTAGACAATATTGTTTAGTTGTTTTTTTGTTCATTTGTTAATTCTTCTATCATAGAAGAATCATCTGTATAATCTTGTTTATTAGCTAAGCTATGAGCTAATTTTATTACACTTGTTTTAAATCCTTGTGGGGTTTGAATAGTTCTTAACATTTCTCTATTTATTGTCTTAATAACTATTCCACTTTCAACAACTTTAATTGTGTCTGTAACTTTCATTGCTGGAATAACAGCATTAAATTCGTCTAGTTTATTAATAATACTATCTAATAGTTTTTTTGAATAATATGGTCTAGCTCCATCATGAATTAACACATATTCACTATTAACGTGTTTTAATGCATTAGATACAGATTCTTGTCTAGTTTGTCCACCTATTATATATTCTATTTTGTTTTCTTGTTCAAAAATCTTTTTAAATGTATCAAGTTCATTTGATTTACAAACCAAAAATATTTTATTACATTTTTCATCGTTAATAAAATTTAAAGCAGATATGTAAATAATTGGTTTATCATCAAGTGTATATAACACTTTATTATAATTAAGCCCTGAACGAGATGAATTTCCAGCCGCTAATAATATTG
>CALBXN010000084.1 GCA_937890485.1 uncultured Treponema sp. | reverse complement strand
TGGATTCCCGTCAACAAAGGCAGCTTTGAAGAAAGGCATTAATCTATAGTGTATCTCTCTTGCTTCTGCAATTTTTCCTTCAAGGGCTTTTGTAACAAGTTCTGTAACAAGGGAAGGAGCGATATTTGAAACTACAGAAACGACACCATCGCCTCCAGCAGCAATTAAAGGAAGAGTTAATCCATCATCACCACTTAATACAGAAAATTCTGGTTTTACCCGAGAAATTTTTGCAACTACATCCATCATCTGATTGATGTCCCCTGAAGCTTCTTTTACACCAGCAATATTAGGAAGTTCCACAATTCTACAAAGCAAACTTGTACTAATATTTTTTCCAGTACGACCTGCAATATTGTAAACGATGATAGGAAGTCCTACTTTTGAAACTGCTTCAAAATGACGATAAATACCTTCATCAGATGGTTTGTTATAATAAGGTGTTACTACAAGAGCATAATCTGCTCCCATATCTTTTGCACGCTGAACATATTTTACAGCGTCTTTTGTATTATTTGAACTTGCACCTAAAATAACAGGAATTTCTCTAGGTTTTCCTTCTTTAGCAAGTTTTTCTTTATATGCACGAACTTCAGAAACAACAATTTCGATAAGTTTTTCTTCTTCTGGAGATTCTTCTAATGTTGGAGTTTCACCAGTAGTTCCAAGTGGAACAAGACCTGAAATTCCACCTTCAAGTTGAAGTTGAATAAGTTTTCTCCAACCTTCATAATCAATAGAACCGTCTTCAAACATAGGGGTTACTAAAGCTGTAAAAGCACCTTGTAATTTAGCCATTTTTAGCCTCCAAAACAATCTTTTGCATATTATTGCAATTTTATGCAAAAAAGTCTATATAAATACAAAATAAAAAACTTTTCTTTTCTTAAAACCTGATGTAAAATATTTACTATGAGTAAGTCAACTATGTTCAAAAACGTCATTCCTGGACGCAAAGCAAAATCAGGTCAATTTATTTATAATTATTATTCTAAAAGATTTAAATTCAATCCTGAAGATTATCCTAAATTAACTTCTATTGCATCACAGCAAAATTGTGATGATTTTTCAATACGACACATTATCGAAGAAAGCGACAAAGGCATAGTTTGTCCAGTTGGTTCTTTTGCAGACACAAATTCAACTCCAGAAAAAATTACAAAAGATAAAAGCGTTGTTATCGGAACTATTCGTATGGGATTTGGTCACTGTAGAATGTCTTTAGCCTTAGCATCCGCTGCAAAACATTTAGGCTATAATCCTTATTGGATGGATTTAATGGCATTTCCAGAAACAGCCGCTAGTAAAACAATAAAATCCATGGAAGGCTGGTACAACATCGGTTCTAGACTTTCTCAAAAAAATAAATGGTTCAATAAACATATTTGGGAAAATGTTACTTCAGAAGGAGGAAGACATTTATCTTCTGCTTTAAGCAACAAAAGAGTTTCAAAAATATTTGCTCCATTGTTTCATGAAATTCCTCGGGATATGCCTTTTCTTTCTACTCATCCTTGGGTAGGACACGGAGCCGTTGCATCAGGAATAAACAATGTAATAAATATTATTCCAGATAATTATCCATTAGCATTCTGGCTTGTGGAAGGAAGTATTCATACAGTCCAATCCCCTTCTGCTTACATGGGATACAGAACTTTTATTACCATGGGAGAAAAAGGAAACCTGCAATACTGTTTGCCAGAAGAAAATATTTTTGAAACAGGACATTATGTTGACCATGAAATCGTTGCAAATATCGAAGAAGATTGCGATATGAGATTAAAACGAATTGCAGATAAAAAACCTAGACGATTCTTGCTTACAATGGGTGGAGCTGGAGCTCAGGCTGCAAAATTTGCAAGTATTGCAAAAAATTGTTATCAACAAATTCTTGATAAGAAAGCAACCTTATTTATCAACATGGGAGACCACGCTGGTAGATGGGAAGAACTAAAGAAAATGCTTGATAAAGATAAAATTCAGTATACATTACATAATTCTTGGGAAGAAACTCGTCAATTTGTGGAACACAGTAGAACTTCTGATGAATACGGTATTCATGTTTTTTTACACGAAAACTTTTACGCAGCAGTTTACGCCACAAATATTCTTATGCGTGTTAGTGATGTAATGATTACAAAACCAAGTGAATTATCTTTCTACCCTGTACCAAAATTATTTATACAAAGAGTTGGACGTCACGAAGCCTGGGGAGCAATCAGAGGTTCAGAAATTGGAGATGGAACTATAGAAACAGGTTCAACTTCAAGTATGCACAGAACAATGAATCTTTTGATTGAAGAAAGTGATTTGCTTAAAATGTATTGTAATCACATTGTAAGAAACAACAAAGATGGAATTTATAATGGTGCTTACAATGCAATAAAACTTGCAGTTAGCGGAAAATTTTAGTTTTTTTTGTTAAAAACTATATTGACATTTTTTTTTCAGAAGATTATCGTTATGAGTATGAACACAGTCCAAAAGACAAATAAAAAATCATTGTTCTCAAACTTAAGAAATAGAGTAAAACCTGTTTCAATGGTTTACTTTTATTATTACTATGATTTTTCTCACTGTCCTATGGAGGTATGCTGATAATTCGGTGTAAAAACTGTGTTATTTGATTTTGGCTAGCAGGCGACTTCCTTAGGGAAGTCGTTTTTTTTTTATAAAAATAAATTTTTACATAACAAGGAAGGATTATTATGATTTTAGTATTAAAACAAAAGGCTACCCAAAGCGAAATTGAAGGTTTGAAAAAAAATCTTCAAGCTAGAGGATTAGGTATTCACGAATCAAAAGGTGAAAACACAACAATTATCGGACTTGTTGGTGATACCTCCCACATGAGCGAAGAATCATTACTTGCAAACCCAGTAATTTCAAAAGTTATGCGAGTAAACGAGCCTTACAAAATGGCAAATCGTAAATTTCATCCAGAAGATACAATTATCAGTTGTGAAGGACAAAAAATTGGAGGAAATAACTTTGCTATTATGGCAGGACCATGTTCAGTTGAAAGTGAAGAACAAATCATTAGTATCGCTGAAGATGTAAAAAAATCAGGAGCAACTTTTTTACGAGGAGGAGCTTTTAAACCTCGTACTTCACCATACGCTTTTCAAGGTTTAGGTTGCGAAGGAATTGAATTATTAAAAGCAGCAAAAAAAATTACAGGACTTCCTATCGTTACAGAATTAATGTCTATCACACAGTTAGAATTTTTTGAAGACGTAGATATAATCCAAATTGGTGCTAGAAATATGCAAAACTTTGAATTATTAAAAGTTTTAGGTCAAGAAGATTTAGAATTGACTTCAGTTGTTAAATTTTCTGACGTAGCAGTATCTTCTGATATTTATGCTCCAATTGCCGCAAGACTTGGTCTTTCTGAGATTAAATCTGAACTTCAAGATTTGTCGTTTCAATTTCATAAGCCAGAAGAGTTTAGAAAACTGGTTGATGAAGTTAAAAATGAAACTGTAGTTGAAGTTGTTTTACCTTATACATTAGTTTCTAAGCTAGAAGAAGAAGCTGTTAAAACTGTAGTTGAAGCT
>CALBXN010000083.1 GCA_937890485.1 uncultured Treponema sp. | reverse complement strand
GAGAAGATGAACGGCAAAGATGTCTGTATTGAAGATGAATTACCGTTTGCTATACCAGATAATTGGCAGTGGTGTAGAATTGCATATTTAGTGAGTATAAATTTAGGGCTAACCCATACTCCTAAATATGTAAAAACTGGAATACCGTTTTATTCTGTAAAAGACATTTCTAATGGCTATCTTGACGAATCAAATCCTAAATATGTTACACAAGAAGAATTTGATAGTTTTTTAGATGGTGCAAAACCTAAAAAAGGTGATATTATTTTTTGCCGAGTTGGAACTATAGGGAAACCTCACATTGTTAATGTAGATTATTCTTTTGGTATATTTGTAAGTGTTGGGTTCTTTAGAAAATTTTCAACAAAAATTGACTCAAGATTTATTACAAATTGGATGAACTCTTCATTATTTTCTGACCAAGTAGAATATAATGTAAAAGGAGGAGTAATCAAAAATTTGAATACAGGTTGGTTATCAGATTTTTTTATTCCAATTCCTCCACTCGCAGAACAGCAAAGAATTGTGTCAAAAATCGAGGAACTGTTTTCTTTGTTAGACCAGATTCAAACTAATCTTATCTAGAATTGAAAATAACTCTGTTATTTTATTTACAATTTTATTTTGCTCATTTAATGGTGGTATGGGAATATATAATTTTTTTATGTTATTTAAACTTACTCCACCAATTAATCCACTTTTGTTTTCATTAAATAAATCTATAAAAGTGGAACTTTGAAGATAAAAATACATAAATGAATTATCAATTGTATTAGAATGTAAACAACAAAGCTTATTTACAAAACAAACATCTCTATTTGTTAATCCAATTTTTCTTCCTGCACTACCACCTTCGATACAAAGTAAAACAGAATTTGTAGGTGCTATTTTAAATTTGGTTTTATTAAAAGGAATTTTTATTCCGTTGTCATAATTAATTTTTCTATCAAAATCAATATCTTTTGTTGTGATATAAAAATAACCTTCTTTAATATTAGAGTATTTTGTAGTTTTTTCATTTTCATTAATACTGTTTCCTGTAAATATTAATGAAACATCATTTAATCTTCCCCAAATCCAACCCTCTGGTAATTCAAAAGGAATTTCAATTTCTTCTTCAGTTCCGTCCGCAAACTTCTCATAATGACAAAATTTTACACATAAGTCGTACATTACAATAAGCGATTTTTCGCAAAAATTAACTTATTGGGGGTCGTTATGAAAGACGACAAAACATTTGAAGAGTTTTTGAAGCATAGTAATTTGTCTCAAAATACTCAAACTTCTTATTTGTGGACAGTGGATTATTTCAAAAACCACTATGATTCATTTTCAAAAGAAAATCTTTTGGCTTACAAAGGATTTCTGTTGGAATATTTTAAGCCCAAAACTGTAAATCTTCGATTACAAGGCATCAACAAGTATTTGCAATATATTCACAAAGAAGAATTGCAACTTAAATTTGTAAAAGTTCAGCAAAAAAACTTTTTGGAAAATGTGATTAGTAATGCAGATTATCAATTTTTGAAAACACAACTAAAAAAAGATAACAATCTTGAATGGTATTTTGTAGTTTGGTTTTTAGCCGCTACAGGAGCGAGAGTAAGTGAATTAGTTCAAATAAAAGTTGAGCATGTTAGATTGGGATATTTTGATTTGTATTCAAAAGGAGGAAAACTTCGTAGGTTGTATATTCCTAAAATCTTAAAAGAAGAATCACTTGTTTGGTTAAATTCTATAAATCGAAATTCAGGATATTTATTTCTAAATCGATTTAATGAACGAATTACAACAAGAGGAATTGCTCAGCAATTAAAAAACTATGCTCGAAAATATGGAATTAGTGAAAAAGTCGTTTATCCTCACTCTTTTCGACATCGTTACGCAAAAAACTTTCTTGAAAAATATAGTGATATTGCTCTTCTTGCCGATTTGATGGGCCACGAAAGTATTGAAACAACTCGTATTTACTTACGACGAACTGCCAGTGAACAACAAGAAATTGTTGATACTGTGGTAACTTGGTAATTTTTTACCTCTACTTATTTTTAAATTCAGCTTCTAATATTTTTATAAATTCAAATATTGAACTATAATTTTTAGAAGCTGTATTTTTAGATTCCATATTTTTTACGGCTTCAAGTCTATTATCCCATAAATCTGATTCTTGAGCAGAAGTTAATATTGATTTTTTATAGTTTTCCCAATTTTTCATTAATTTTAATTGTTTAACACAATTTGAACTTGATATTTCGCTTTCTGTTGGAATTTGATAATGTGCAATAAACCAAATTTCAATGCAAGGCTTACTTATCAATAAAATTCCATCACATTCATTTAATTTAGATAAAACTTCTGGTAAATCTCCATCGTACATCAAGAAAGTTTTTATTGAATCCTCTGGGCCAACCAATTCTTTTTTGTAACGTTTAATTATTTCTTGAGAAATTTGATTTCCAATAACCTTAGGTACGATTTTTATTGGAAGTCGATAATTTTGTCTTAAAAGATTTACATAGTTCTCTTCAGTTTCTCCTTCACATAAAACAAGGAACTGAGGTCGCATTTTTCTTGGATTAGATTTTCTCTCTCTTGCCACTATTATTCTCCCAAAAGATTTTTGATTACACTAATGGAAGATGAAATATATGGAACTGCATCAAATCTTCCTTGTAGGTAACATTTTTCAGCATCCATATTTTCTCTAAAATCCTTGAAATCAAATAATGAATAAACTTCTGTTGAACCATCTTCTTTTTTGTTTGTAAAAAGAATTTGATCTCTTCGCATTTTCTTTATATCTAAAAGATTTGTATTATGGCTTGTAAATAGGAATTGAGCAGATTTTGATGCATTAACCATATCAAGAATAAATTGTGCTAATTCAGTATGAAGACTTGCATCAAACTCATCTAAAATAAGTGTTTTCCCATTTTTACAAACATCAAGCAATAATAAAAGAAGATTGAAAATCTGAATTGTTCCTGCTGATTCTTCTGCTTCAAGATGAAATGAAATATCAGGATTTCTTTTATGAGTGGTATAAAAGTTAATAACTTCAACAATTTGAGTAACTGTATTTGTTGGAACAGGAACTCCATTTCTCGTAACTTGAGGTTGAACTGAAAATAAAGGAGTTTTTTCAATTTTTACATTGATATCAGTAATATCACTATCTGCCATTTTTAAGGCTTTTAGAATTAGTTCTTTATTTTGATTAAACAATTCAACAGCATATTTTCCTGAAAGTTGAGGAAGTCCAATTAAAAGTTCAGTTCTGAAAAAGTTATATATTTTTTTTGCAAGTTCTCTATCCATTTGACTTGCTCTACTAATAAAAAGTGTATTTTTACCTGTACTCTGAGCAACATCCAAAGGTTTTACAAAATGACCTTCTCCAAAACTATAAATATCCGATTTTGTAGGTCCTTTTGATTCATCTCTTGTAAATATTTTTGCTTTCCTTTTACTAGGATAATAATAAAGTTCTTCTGAAAGAATTTCATTTCTTGTTAATTTAAATGAATATTCATATTCAATTCCATCTGTAATAAAATCGATAAAAAATGAACTTGGTTTTTCAAAACATCCATCAAATTTGAAAGGCATAAAATTAAAAATTGTACCTTCATTATGTTGAAATGAATCTAAAATTAATTGTCTACAAAAAAAAGCTGCTTTTAAAATACTTGATTTACCAGAAGCATTAGGTCCAAAAAGGCCTTGTACTTTTAAGAATTTTTCATCATTTACAGAAAAAATATTATCAGTTAATTCTTTTGCTGTTGCGGTGTTGATATTTCCTGTTTTAAAATCAATGCTAATCTCGTCTTTGATAGAAAAGAAATTACTAAAACGCATTTCTATAAGCATAAACGCCTCGTATTTGTAGTATTACTACAAATATAACACTTTAGAACTAATAAATCAAGGTGAAAGTTTTATATGAGGTTATTTTGAATATTATCAAGTAGAGTAAATAGTTCCTCGATTTTTGCCACAATACGAGTTTGTTCGGTAAGTGGTGGAAGAGGAAAAAGAACTTGCTTTACTGTATCTGACTTTAGATTTTTGACCGTTGAACCAGCAGCAACAAGTGAAAATGCGTTATAAATATAAAGAGAACTTAAAGCATAATACAAAAAATCTTTATATAAACATTTCTTTATATCAGCTAAAACTAACCAACCATCATGAATACAACCATCTATCTTTAAGATATAAGGTCTACCAAAACTCATTGAATTAGTTAGTAAAAAATCTCCAGCATGGACAAATCGTGAACGATTTTTTCCTTCAGGAATTATTTTTTCTTTTGCAGAAGTAATATATTTACTATCAGGAGCGGTATCGCCTATTTTAATCCAATTAATTCCATTTTCATCATTTATAATGAAATTTTCTATTGGTCTTGGAGATCCACCTCGTGCTATATCAGCTAATTCGTTTAATCGTACCCAACTCCATCCCTCAGGAATATCAAACGGAATCTCATCTTCAACATTTATTATGCTACCATCAGCATTCTTTTG
>CALBXN010000082.1 GCA_937890485.1 uncultured Treponema sp. | reverse complement strand
CCGAGGGGACGTCTCGAGGAACATATCGAGACCGATCTCGCTCCGTATGATATTTGGGAGGCTATGGAGTTAATAACGGTTACCGGCGGATCCGGGGATTTTAAGAACGATTTTAAATTCATAGTCTCTCATTTAAAAGAATTAAAAGAGGAAGAAACTTACTACTCTGAATTTGATAAGTTATTTGATGCTATGGAAAAGGGTGGTTGGTTTAAGGTGTAAGGTATGGTTCATGTAAGCGAATTTTCATTAGACGGATTAGAGTATGAAGTCTGTATAAAATTCAGTCACAGGGATAAAGCGAAATATCAATATATTAACATTCCGTGTGCTTTCGATATTGAAACAACTTCTACTTATGTAAACGGACAGAAATTTGCTTTCATGTATGAATGGACTTTCGGTATTAAAGATAGTAACTATATTTGTTATGGTAGAACGTGGGAAGAGTTCATAGAACTTTGTGAAAAAGTAGCAAGCTATTTTCAGTTGTCAGGTGAGAGATTTTTAGTCTGCTACATTCACAATATGAGTTTTGAGTTTCAGTTCATGCGAAAATATTTTGACTGGTTTTCAGTATTTGCAGTTGATGATAGAAAACCTATTAAGGCACTTTGTACGTTAGGAATTGAATTTAGAGACAGCTACATTTTATCAGGTTATTCACTTGCAAAAGTAGCAGACAATTTAACAACGTATAAGATTAAAAAATTAGTAGGTGATTTAGACTATGATTTAATCAGAACTAAAGATACTGAATTAACAGAAAAAGAGTTAGCTTATTGTAATAACGATGTTGAGATAATTTTAGCATACATACAGGAACAGATTTTACAGTATGAAAATATTGCACGTATACCATTAACAAATACAGGTAGAGTAAGGAAGTTCGTAAGGGATAAATGTTTATACACAAACAGTTCACATAAAAAGAGTAGTAAAAGTAAGTTCTACAGGTATCGTGAACTGATGAAAGAACTTGTATTATCTGTTGATGAATATGCTATGTTGAAACGGTGTTTCATGGGTGGTTATACTCACGCAAGTATGAGATATAGCGGTGAAACATTACATGATATGGATAGTATAGATTTTACGTCAAGTTATCCGTATGTAATGTTATCAGAACAGTTTCCTATGAGTAGACCGATTAAAGTAGATTTATCAAAGCAGAAATTCACAGATTTACTAAAGAATTTTTGTCTGATGTTTGATGTATGTTTCATTAACCTGAGAAGTAAACTTACTTATGATAGTTACTTATCTGAAAGTAAGTGTTCAAAATTAGAAAATCCTGTTATCAATAACGGACGTGTATACAGTGCTGATAAAGTAGTTACTACTATTACAGATGTTGACTATGAAATAATGCGTGAAAATTATACATGGGACGAAATGTATATAGGTGACTGCTACAAGTTCTATAAACAGTATTTACCACGTGATGTTATACTTGCTATCTTAGAGTTATACGGAAACAAAACAACATTAAAAGGTGTAGAGGGAAAAGAAGTAGAATATTTATTATCAAAAGGTATGTTAAATTCCGTGTATGGAATGACAGTAACAGACATTGTAAGAGGTACAATAGATTACAACAGTGATAGTCAAGAATGGAGTGCTACAAAACCTGATGCAGATAAGTTTGCAGAGGACTTAGAAAAATACAACAACGATGTAAAGAGATTTCTTTATTATCCGTGGGGTGTTTGGGTAACTGCTTATGCACGTAGAAATTTATGGACAGGTATAATTGCTTTCGGTGAAGATTATGTTTACTCTGATACAGACAGTATCAAATGCAGAAACATAGAGAAACACAGGGATTATATCGAAACTTATAATCAACGTGCTATGCAGAAATTACAGGATATGTGTAAGTTCCGAAAGATTGACTTTTCACTATGTTCACCGAAAACTATTGAAGGTGTTGAAAAACCTTTAGGTGTTTGGGACTGGGAGACACAAGGAAACAACTATAAAACATTCAAAACATTAGGTGCTAAACGGTATATGTATCAGGACAAAAAAGGATTGCACATAACGATAGCAGGATTATCTAAACAAAACGGAGTGCAATACATACTTGAAAAGTCTGATAATGATTTAGATAAATGTTTTGATTTCTTTGATGATAATATGTCTATACCTGCTGAGTATACAGGTAAAATGACACACACTTACATTGATGAAGAAATGGAAAGTGTTATAACAGATTATCAGGGTAATGAAACTTATGTAAAATCATTGTCAAGTGTTCATCTTGAAAAGTGTGAATTTACATTGTCTATTTCTAAACAGTATGCAGATTTCTTATCAAGAATGATGCAAGGTTATATTTACAAAGGTGTGAAAGCGAAGTAAAATAATCACGTGGAACATAGTAAAATATGTTTCACGTGAAACATTATTTAGTGAGGTGATATTATGAGTAGAAAAAAGCAGATTAGACCGCAATACTATTCACTTAAAAATATCTTGTCTAAGGATTGTGTTTATAATGTTATTTTTGGTGAAAGAAGTAACGGTAAAACTTACAGTGTTTTGCAGTATGCTATAGAGCAGTATTTTACTAATCATACACAGGTAGCTATTGTTAGACGTTGGAAAGAGGATATTACTGGTAGACGTGCAAGCGATATGTGGACTGCATTAAATGAAAATCAGGAAGTAGCACGTATTAGCAACGGTGAATATCAGGGTGTAACTTATTGGAGTGGTAAGTTTTTCGTGTGTAATTATGATGATAACGGTAAACCTGTTTATAACATTGATACTGACTGTATCGGTTACACGTTTGCATTATCGGAAAATGAACACAATAAATCTATCAGTTATCCACGTGTAGCAACTGTTTTATTTGATGAATTTTTAACTAAAAGTCTGTATCTGAATGACGAGTTTGTTTTATTTATGAATACACTGTCAACGATTATCAGACAGAGGACTAATGTTAAAATCTTTATGTGTGGTAACACTGTTAATAAATTCTGTCCTTATTTTTCTGAAATGGGACTGACACACGTAAAGGATATGAAACAGGGTAGCATTGACGTTTATACTTACGGTGAAAGTGAACTGAAAGTAGCAGTTGAATTTTGTGCAAGTTCTGAGAGTACGAAAAAGAATAACTTTTACTTTGCGTTTAATAATCCGAAACTGTCAATGATTACAAGTGGTGCATGGGAGTTAGATATTTACCCTCATTTACCTATGAAATATAGACCGAAAAATATAGTGTTTACTTACTTCATAATCTTTAATGATTACACGTATCAATGTGAGGTAGTTTCTGTTGACGGAGTAATGTTTACTTATGTTCATCTGAAAACTACACCGATACAGGACGATAGCAAAGATTTGATATACAGTCTTGAATATAATCCGAAATTCAATTATAATAGAAATATATATAAGCCTGTTACTAAACTACAGGAAAGACTTTTGTGGTTCTTCAAAACTGATAGAGTTTTTTATCAGAATAATGAAGTAGGTGACAGCATTAGTAACTACTTAAAAATCTGCAATTCTGTTAGAAAGTGAGGTATTTTGTTGTATGGAAGTTTACAACGCAATAATCCAAGCTGTTTCTACTGTTGGTTTCCCTATAGTCTGTTGCTTAATTATGATTAAGAATAACAATGACTTACAAAATGCTCACAGGGAAGAAACAGATAACTTACGCAAGGTAATTGAAAACAATACTTTATCAATCACGAAACTGTATGAAAAAATTGATACTTTGATTGATACTGTAAAGAAATGAAAGAGAGGTGTAACTGATGGGAGATATTAGAAAGTATAATTATGGTGTTGATTTAGCTTCACACTATGATTATAAGAACAAGCAGAAAAATCTACAACATCATGTAGAGTATATGTTAAACCGTTCTAATATCATGTTTGAGTATAAAAATCTTCCTGATACAATACCTGCAAGAGAATTAGAAGTATTGTTACAGACTAACGGTTTTTGTGCTTTCGTGAAAATTGACGGTGACTTCTATGTTGTTAATGGTGGATTAGGTGGACTTCCTGACGTGTACAACAGACCTACACAGATTATAGTTACAGTTCCGTATCTGAAATACAATGCTACTTTAGATATTGATAAGGATTGTGTTATCATTCCTAATGATAGTATGTATGTCGGACTGTTACCACTGTATGAAAAGTATTGTACTATTATGATGGAAAACGAAATAACAATGATACTTGCTACAGTGAATAAACGTGTGCAAAATCTGTTATCTGCAAATGATGATAATACCGTTGAAAGTGCAAAGGAATTTTTGAAGAATGTTTTTGACGGTAACTTAGGTGTTATTGCAGAAAGTCAGTTGTTTGACAGTCTGAAAGTAAATAACAGTTCTGCTAACAGTCAGGTTTCTATGAAAGATTTGTTTGAGTTTCAACAGTATACGAAAGCAAGTCTTTACAATGAAATTGGTCTGTCTGCTAACTTCAATATGAAGCGTGAAAGACTGACTGCAAATGAAGTTGAAGCAAACACAGATAATCTTTATCCACTGGTAGACGATATGTTAAAGTGCAGACGGTTAGCACTTGACAAAATAAATGAAATGTTCGGACTGAATATCGAAGTACAGTTTAATTCAAGTTGGGATTATCGTTTATTTAATGGTGAACCTATTGACAGTGAGGTGATTGCAGATGATGGAAATGTTAGTGATAGCGGTGACGATAATAGCGGTAATGTTAATACAGGTGTATCAGACATTAACGATAACACGCAACATTCAGAAACAACAGATGGAGATAATGAAGCAGATAGAAGAAATATTGAAGATACTGCAAGCGTGAACGAAACAACAGATGAAACTACAGACGAAACTACAGATGAAACTACAGATGAAACAACAGAAGAAACAGAGGAAAGTACAGATGAAAAACCTGATACTGAAAGTGATGAACAATCTGAAAACGATGAAGCAAGCGAAGAAGAGAACGAAAATGACACTGATACAGATGATGAAGAGGAAGAGAGAAAGTAACTGCAATTCCTGTTGCATTTTCTGTGATTATAATAATCAGTGTTATGATGAAATTTTCTAAGTGAGGTGATTACAATGTATGTTTATGAAAAATTTGAAGAACAGGGATTGTTTTCTACCATGCAGACTAAAGGACTTTTACCGATAGAATTTGATGATTTATCAGGTGAACAGATGGACATACTTTACAACAACTTACACGGTGTAAGAAAGTTAGCACGTATCGGACGTGATTTATCTGTTGATGATTTAGCTGATTTAATCGGTAATATGTATTACAAGAAATGGACTGAAAATCTTGAATACTATGCTCTGAAAGCTAACCTGTTGCAAGGAGACAAAGAAACAGTAACAGAACAGATTGTAGATGATAATGAAATGGTAGATGAAAGAACTACTACTAATTCCGTATCTGCTTACAATGATGATAACTTTGTGAACAATGATAAAGATGATAGCACAAATACTATCAATACCGACAATGAAAGAAACAGAACTTTAACACGTAGAATGTTGCGTATTTCTGACGCAAAATCTTTACAGGAACTATTGCAAAATAATTTCTTATGTGATATTATTTTTGTAGATGTTAATACGGTATTGACATTGAAAATTTTCTGATGAAAGAGAGGTAATTAGTATGAACGGTGGTTATGTTATGATTGATGCAAAAGGACTTGACTTAACTAAAGGTTCTACAAGTCAGACTATTGCAGGTATCTATGATGAAGTTAAGAAAAGTTTTGAGAGTAACAAACCGATTTTTGCTTATAATTGTGTTTGGGGAACTGACGGTATTGTAAGTCCTATTCAGATTTTCTGTATTGATTTTGGTGACTACATTATTGCTACTGCAAGCACGTTACAGATTGTTGTTACTAAAGCAGACGGTGTTACTATTGTTAATCTTGTTGAAGCTACTGGTGAAGGTGAATAAGAAAGAGAGGTTTTAAGCTATGCAGGTTAAACAGATTTATGCGTTAATGAATGGTATTACCTCTGAGATTTTAGGTAAGACCGAAGTTGTTAAAGAAGATTTATCGAATATTGTTGACGTAGGTGTTGAACTTTTCGATGCTACTTCCGTTGACAATTATGTGAAGTCACTTGTTAATCATATCGGAAAAGTTATCTTTGTAAATCGTCCGTATGCAGGTAATGTTCCGTCTATGCTTATGGATAGTTGGGAGTTCGGTAGTGTTCTTGAAAAGATTTCTGCTGACATTCCCGAAGCTACAGAGAATGAGAGTTGGGAACTTGAAAACGGTCACTCTTATGACCCCAACATTTTCTACAAACCGTCTGTAACTGCTAAGTTCTTCAATAGTAAGGTTACTTTTGAAGTTCCGATGTCCTTTACAGAAATGCAGGTTAAGGAAAGTTTTTCCAGTGCTACACAGCTTAACGGTTTCCTGTCCATGCTTTACAACGCTGTTGATAAGTCTATGTCTATTAAGATTGACAGTCTTATTATGAGAACTATCAACAACGCAATCGGTGAAACTTTTTATGCTGATGCTACTGCTTTTAATGGTAACTATGCGTCTACTTCTACTAACAGATGCGTGAACCTGCTGAAACTGTACAATGATAGATTTGACAAGTCCCTTACTGCAAGTGACGCTGTTACTGACCCTGAGTTTATCAGATTTGCAAGCTACACTATGTCCCTGTATGTTGACAGACTTTCTAAGATTTCCAGTCTGTTTAACGTAGGTGGTAAAGACAGGTTTACACCTGCTGATATGCTTCATATTGTAATGCTGTCTGACTTTAAGGCAAGTGCTACTGCTTATCTTGAAAGTGATACTTTCCACAACAATCTTGTTGCACTTCCTGAGAGTGAAAGTGTTCCTTACTGGCAGGGTAGCGGTACTGCTTACGGTTTCAACGATGTTTCTAAAATCGTTGTTAAGACTGCTACTGGTCACGATATTACTGTTACTGGTATTCTTGCAGTCATGTTTGACCGTGATGCTATGGGTGTTTGCAACAGTGACAGACGTGTTACCACTAACTACAATGCGAAAGCAGAGTTCTACAACAACTACTACAAGTTCGATGCAAGCTATTACAATGACCTTAATGAGAACTGTGTTGTGTTCTTTGTTGCATGATAATTACATAATCAATACCGTATAATAATTATAGCGGTTGACGGTTTTTGAAACATCATTGACCGTTGACCGCTTTTATTTATGTCAGAGAGGTGATATAATGTTAATGAAATTATACAAGACAACTGACAGAGATAATGTTATAAGAAAAACATTAACTAATGAGGTTGAATATCAGATAAAGTTTAAGGATAGAGCAGATGTTAGAACACCTATTATTGTGCTTAAAAGTGATACTTTTATTGATAGTAATTATGCTTATATTCCTGATTTTGGCAGGTATTATTTTATCAGGAATGTTCAAGTGTTTCCTAATAAAATTTATCAGCTTACTTTGCGTTGTGACGTTCTGCAATCCTTTATGACTGATATTCTTAATTCAGTTGCAACTATTATTAAATCTGAAAATGGTAACAATTACATAGATGAAAACTATGTAAGAGAAGTTCGTAAAAATGTAACTACTGTTGACTTTCAAAAACCATTCAAAAATTATGATGCACCTGAGTATATTTTAATAACTGGTAAGGGGGCAGTATAATATGGCAAATTATAACATTACACGTAACAGAACAGGTTCAAGTAATAGAAGCATCAATAGTGTTATTGTTAGCGGTTATGATGGTTACTATGATATGTGGTTTCCTACTGCAAGACAAAACATTATTGATTTATCACAACTTTCTGTTGTAGTAAACAATGTTGATATTACTAATGTTGCTGTTGAATATGATACACCGTCTGAAATAAGAATTTACATTCCTGACCAATACATTACAGGTGATGCAGTTTTTACATATCCTGCATTAACTTTAAGTGATGCAAATACAGGTGAAGTTCACTTAATCAATATGGAACATTGTGTAAGTAACTGTAAAACTTCTTTTATTGAGAATGGTGTTATAAGTGGCAGTCATGTTGCTTATGCAAGTTCGGGCAGACCTTTTTTATTCGTTGATACTGTAAACAGTCTGTATAAAAACAGTAACAGAATAGCGTTAATTGCTAATGAAGGTTACGGTATTAAAAAATCAGATGTTGACGGTAATACTTTCAATCCACGAAACAACAAACTGTATTTAGTGTGTACTTACAACAGTAAAAACTACTATGTTACTGCTACTATTAACGGTTTTGATGGTTTAACTACTGTTGACGGTGTAGACTGGTATACTGTAGCTTACATTGACTTTACTAAAGCACTTAATGATAAATATGCTACTTATAATAACGGTGCATGGGCATTAAATATCAGTAATGATAATGGACGTGCTTACACTTATTTTGATATTAACGGTGCTGATGCTATCAATGAAAATGTTGGTACATTAGATGGTAGTATTTTTGAAGCTATGCAAGCTACTGTTACTTACAATGTAACAAATAATCTTACACAGTGTACTACTAATAACAATGCTACTACTATTGATAGTGACCAAACTTACACAGCTACTTTAACTGCAAATACAGGTTATCATTTCAACACTGAAAATGTTGTAGTAACTTGCGGTGAATTTGATGAAACTTTTACTATAAGTCAAGACAAGCAGACTGTTACTATAAACATAACAGATGTTGTAGGTGATATTTATATCAGTGCTACTGCTACAAATGAGTTACCGCAATATGATATTACTTCAACACTTAATCATGCTACTAATAGTAACTCTGCTACTACTATTGAACAGGGACAGAATTACAGTGCTACTTTAACGTGTGATGCACACTATACTTTTACAGGTGGTACACTGGTAGTAAGTCATAACAATCAGACAGTTACACCTACATTAAACGCTGACGGTACTGTTGCAACTATCAGTATCAATAACGTGCAAGGTGATATTATTATCACTGGTAACGCTGTTGCATTACAACATAATTTCACACAGAGTTTAACTAACTGTCAGTTTATAGCTATCAGCGGTATTCAGACAGGTAACAAAATCAATGACGGTGACACAGTTACAGGAACTATCAGAGTTAATAATTATAGTAGTGGTTATAGTCCTTACTATATTAAACCTGCTGACATTAGTATTACTATGGGCGGTGTTACACAGACGTATACACTTGACAGTGATGGTTACATTCTTAACTTTTCAATTCAGAATGTTACAGGTGATGTTGCTATTGCTGTTACTGCTTCTATTGATACATATACTTTAACGTGTAACTTCACAAATATGAGAAGTCAAAATCCTGCACCTGCAATCATACCTACTGACGGTGTTATTTCTAAGAATACTAATATTCAGATACAGGCAGTTGCACTTGAAGGATATGAGATAAAAAGTGAAAATATATCTGTTACTATTGACGGTGTAGCAACAACTAACTTTTACAGGACTGGACATTATCCGTCAAGTGCAGAAGAATTTAACTTTTTTGAAATGCTTATGTACGGTGATAACAGACGTTACATTACAGGTGATATTGTTGTTACTGTTACTGCTACTTCTATTACTCCACCTGTTGTTAATGAAGATTTTGGTTTTTGTAACGTGTATAATCCCACACTTGCAGAGTTAGCAGAAGTATCTAAAAAGCGTTTCTATCAGGGTAGTGGACAAAGCACAAGTTATGTTGATATGTCACAGTTCATTTACAGGGTATATAAGACTTATGTTGAAATACCTGTAGCAGATGATAGAGAAACGGTTAAACTTGCTAACTATGATACACAGGTGCTTTCAGACGTTGTAGCGGAAACACCTATTGATATTGATTGTGGTACAGTAACATTAAATGAAGTATTTGAAAACGTGATTGATTATAGTCCGTTTACTACATTAGATATTTACTTACCTTTTATCGGTATTCAGAGGTTAGATATTGACGTTGTAAGAAATAAAGCAATTCACCTGATTTATACTTTCGATGTTCTGTCTGCTAAATGTCTTGCTAAATTACTGTATAATGATGATATACTTTATCAGTTTGCAGGTAGTATTGCAGATGATATTCCTTATGTAGCTACTAACACAGGTGACTACAATAGCAACGTCATTCAGACAACTACAGAAAGTGCTTTAACATTAGGTAAAAACTATCCTTACTATATCATTACACAGAATGTAGGTATTAAACCTGATGAAGATATAGACGGTGTAGCACAGTATGAGAGTGTACAGTTATCTACTCTTACAGGACTGGTACAGGTTAATAATATCAATCTTGCTACTACTGCTACTGAGGAAGAAAAAGCAGAAATTGAAATGTTGTTAAAAACTGGTGTGTTTATCAATGAAGATACACCGTAAAAAATTTATAATTATCTATTGACAAAAGAAACTATCTTTGATAGAATAATAATGTAAAGAAAATCAGTGCTAAAAAGAAAGAGAGGTATTAACCATGAATAGCACAATTAAAACACCTGTTACTATCGCAACTATTTACAACACTTATACAGATGATACTCCGAGTGGTACACACAAGTATCTGCTTTTCGGAAAACCTACTAAAAGTGAGATTGTAAAAGCGTTTGATAAATGCTTTGCAGGTAACAACATTAAACGTGTTACAGTTTGTGAGATTGAAAGATTTAACCTGACACTTAATCTTACACCTGCATTTCTTGTGAAAACTGTTGAAGATTTCATCATTGAACTTGCAAGAAATGAACTTGAATTTGAAAGCACGTTAATCGACTAATTTCATGTGATTATTTCTTACATCTGTTTTAACTCCTTTCTTGTGAGTGCTACTGGTATCAACTGGTAGCACTCTTTTTATTGTTATTTTTATATGTTTTAGTATTAGACAAAAAGCATAATTTTATACAAAACATTTAAAACATCTATCATTACTATTATTTTATAAAAAACGCAAATTTTAGTTAAAATTATTAACGAAATTAAACCCAAATATATTTGTGTTGCATTAGATTACGGTAAACATAATTTTAGAAAAGATATTTTTGCTGATTATAAGGGAACT
>CALBXN010000081.1 GCA_937890485.1 uncultured Treponema sp. | reverse complement strand
TGTAATTTTTCTTTTTCTTCAGTTGTTACTTCTTCAGCATCAGATTCTTCAGCGTCTGCATATAGATATTCTACAACATATCCATCTTCAATTTCTTTAACAAAAGGACTTTCTACATCTGCAATTTCATCTGTTGGAATAATATCAGATAAATCTTCGCTTTCTTGTTCAGATAAATCCTCTAATACAACTTCTTCTGAATCATCAACAGGAAGTTCAGGTTCAACAACTTGTTCAGGTTCAACTTGAGCAATTTCATTTTTCACAGGTGAATCAATAACATCATTTTCATCAAATGCTTCGTTTGTAATATCATCCAAAACAATTTCATCTTCTGCATCAATAATTGGCTCCTCAACAATAGTTTCTTCTGGAACAATTTCTTCTGCAAAAACAGGTGAATCAATTGATTCTGATTCTACATATTCTTCTGGATCTGCTAAAATAACTTCATCTTGAGGTTCATCTACTATTGAATTTTCTACTTCTGAAATTTCATTTTCTTCTACAATTGGAGCGATTTCTTCTGGAAGTTCTTTTTCAGCAATTTCTTCTACAACAACAGGTTCCTCAATTGAAGTGTTTTCATCAACTTTGCTAACCTCATCCATTGATTCATTATTTAAGTTATCTTCTGGAATTGATGTAATTTCTTCAACCACTGCATCATTTTGAATTTCTACAGAATCTACAACAATGTAATCATCGTTACTAATTTCCTCGTTTACAATTTCTTCTAATTCAGCTTCATTTTCAGCAGAATTATCTTCTGCAATATTTTCAGATATAGTTTCTTTCACTAAAAGATCTGAAACTACACGAGAAGATTGTGTTTCATCTACTGCTGTAGAATTTTCTTCAGAAAGAGGTTTTAAATTGTCTAAAACTTTGCGATCAGTTTCTTCTTCTAAAGGTTTCACTTCTTCATGTGTTAATTCTATATCATCATCAGGCACATTAATTTTTTTACTTGACTCTATAGCCTTTTGTAATTTATTTTCACTTTCACCAGGGAGTACACTAGAATCTTTATCTGTGTCAACAACTTTCTGAGTTGGCTTTTTGTTTCTACTTGTAGCAACTGCTTCCTCATAAGGGATAGGTTGTTTTTTTTGTACTTTTACATAAGTATCTTTTCCCTTAACAATCTGTAATTTCTCTGCTGCATCAGGAGAAAGTAAAATTGCAATTCCTTCGTAGGCATCATAAGAACCAAGTATGAGAACATCAATACTAAAACCATTACTGTGATTTGTAACAATAACTGTATCACCAGGTAAATAACCAGGTGCTCTACCATAATACCCACCAGGTGGGAATACTCCATTATCTGCTACTACAGCACGCCCATCCATAGAAGGATTTACAGAGAATGCAAAAACCAAACTACATGTAATTACTAAAGCAACTAAAAAAGATAATTTTTTCATATACCCCTCCTACTATCTATTTTTTATACATGAATATATTTCAGAACCAACATCAACACCAAACCGTTGAATACTAACTTCTTTTTCTCTGTATGGTTTTGGAGCTTTCATACTTCCTGATCCCAAACAGTTTGAAGTCTTAATATCAATTACTTCCCAATTTGCATTAACTAATTCATCACTTTTTGCATTCACTTTTACCTTTACAATTACAAGATAATCAATAAAACCATTTACTGAAGAATCTAAAGCAATTTGTACAGTTTTTGTTATATCCTTTTCCAAACATATTTTTTCGCTTGATACAATACAACCTGCATCAAAAAGAAAATTCATTATACCATTTTCAAATAAGCTTACGCTATCTCTAACACTATCCTGAATCCCATCTAATTGATTTATTAGAATATTTACAGATTGTCCATATACAAACGATGGAACGAAAAGCATTAAAATAATAAAAATAAACTTATGTATCGTTTTCATAAATACCTCGACGCAAATTTATAAAAGGATTTTTACAACTCTTCTTTATTTATTGTCGGATTTTTTATTTATGATATTAGCAAAAAATCAGATTGAAGAAAGAATTTCTATGTGATATAGTTTTTATTAGTGGATTTTTATAAAAAAATCGCACTTTTAACATAAAATGCAAAGCAATCTTGTTAATGGGAGCAATATGAACTATTACGCTGTGCAAATAAAAACTGGACAAGAAGAAAAAATTATAGATACCGCAAAAAAAAATCTTTCTTTTAGAATTGAAAAGCAAAGATTTATATTCCCCAAAAGAACATTAAAAATCCGTAAAGCAGGAATACAAAAAGATGAAGAAAAACCAATATTTCCTGGATATTTTTTTATAGAAACAGATACAATTGATAAGGAACTTTACGCAACATTAAAACAAATTTTTGGATTTTACAGATTTCTAAAAAATAATAATGATATAACACCACTTAATGGAAAAGATTTATCTATTTTGCATCATTTTATGCAATTTGGGAAAACAATAACTACTTCTCAAGTATATTTTGATGAAAATGATAGAATTTGCGTTACAGAAGGACCATTAAAAGGGTTAGAAGGCTATATTATAAAAGTAGATAAACGAAAAAAACGAGCTAAAATAAAGATGGACTTTGCAAATGAAAATCTTTTAATAGATTTAGGTTTTGAACTTATAAAAGGTATGGAAGAAAAATGATAAATGATAAAGGAATTTACATTATCGGCGCTGGTTTTGCAGGTCAGATGATTGCACAAGAATTAAAACGTAAAAAAATATTTGGTAAAGTTATTGCATTTTTAGATGATGATAAAAATCTTATTGGTAAAACTATAGATGAAATTCCTGTTTTAGGTCCAATATCTCATTTTGCATCATTTTTACGACATTCGGACCGTGATGAAGCAATTATTGCAATTCCATCAGCTCCCAAAGAACGAATAAAAGAAATTTATGAATTTTTAACAAAAGCAAATTTTACTAGAATTAGAATTTTACCAAGTGTGTCTCAAATTATAGATGAAGATGCTCACCTTATTCAAACAAGAGAAGTTGATCCTCTTGATATATTAGGAAGAACTCCAGTTACAATTTCACTTAAAGAAAGTCTAAAATATCTTAGAGGTAAACGAGTTTTGATTACAGGGGCTGGAGGTTCAATTGGTTCCGAACTTGCACGTCAACTTCTCTCTGGTGGCGCCCAACGATTATATCTTTTTGGTCATGGAGAAAATTCAATTTATCAAATTGACAAAGAACTTCGCATTTTGCAACAAGAAGGAATTGGTGAAAAAGCAATTATTGTTCCTATCATTGGAGAATTAAAAGATAGAGATTATATGTTTTACATAATGAAAAAGCTAAAATGTGATGCAGTTTTTCATTGTGCAGCATATAAACATGTTCCATTAATGGAAGAAAATCCAGTTGCTTCTATCGAAAATAATGTTTTTGGTACTAAAAACCTTTTAGATGCTTGTTTAGAAAATAATGTAGAGCGTTTTGTTTTAATTTCCACTGATAAAGCTGTAGAACCTGTTTCTGTTTATGGTGTTTCAAAAATGTTATCTGAAAAATTAGTCTTACAAGCTTCAAAAATTGCAGAAAAACAAAATTCAAATAATGCTTATATGTTTGTACGCTTTGGAAATGTAATTGGTTCAAGAGGTTCAATTCTTCCATTATTTACAGAGCAATTAAAAACAGGAGGACCATTAACTGTTACAGATCCAGAAGTTCAAAGATTTTTTATGACAATTCCAGAAGCATGTTCCTTAGTATTAAAAACTGGAGGTGTTGGAAAAAACGGTATATCATATTTACTTGATATGGGAGAACCAATCAAAATAGTTGATATTGCAGAACAAATTATAAAAATTTCTGGTTTTGAACCTTACAAAGATATTGATATTAAATTTATCGGACTAAGAAAAGGTGAACGACTTGATGAACCTCTTTGGACAAAGGAAGAAGATCCTCAACCAACAGAACATAATAAAATTTTGCAATTAAAACCAGACACAAAAAATCCACCTGAAAGTTATTCAGAATTAATTGAAAAGTTATTTCCAATTTGTTTTAAAACAAAAAATTCTGAAGATTTATACAGAAATCGTGATATACTATTACAAATACTTATGGACGCAGTTCCATCATTAAAAGAATTTTATGAAGGCAAATAAAATATGAAAGAAAATTTTATTCCATTTGCAATTCCTCAAATTGGACAAGAAGAAGAAAAAGCTGTCCTAAATGTTCTAAAATCAGGATGGCTTACCACTGGAAAAATTGCACTAGAATTTGAAAAAGAATTTGCAAAAAAATTAAATGTACCTTATGCCTTAGCAGTTAACAGTGCTACAAGTGGATTAATTCTTGCATTAGAAGCATGCAAAATTGGACCAGGGGATAAAGTTTTAACAACCCCATACACTTTTATTTCTACAGCTACATCATGCCTTCATCTAGGAGCAGAAATTGAATACGCTGACATAGAAAAAGATTCTTATAATATTGATCCAGATAAAATTGAAGAAAAATTAAAAAATGACAGTTCTATAAAAGCAATAATTCCTGTTCACATTGCAGGAAACATTTGTAACATGGAAAAAATTTGTGCTATTGCAAAAAAATATGAAGTGTTTGTAATTGAAGATTCAGCCCACGCATTTCCTGCAAAATCAAAAGATGGCTGGGCAGGAACTTTTGGTGACGTTGGTGTTTTTTCATTTTATGCAACCAAAACAATAACAACAGCAGAAGGTGGAATGGTTGTAACTTCAAATCCTGAATTAGCAAAAAGAATGACTACAATGCGTCTTCACGGAATTGATAGACCTGTTTGGGATAGATACACATCAAAAAAAGCAAGTTGGGAATATGATGTAATTGATGCAGGTTTTAAATTCAATATGCCAGATATTTTAGCTGCAATTGGAATTGAGCAACTAAAAAAAGCTGATATGTTTTTGGAACAACGAAAAAAAATAGTTGAAAAATATAATAAAGAATTTTCTAAATACGACTATTTCATTCTTCCTCCAGATTCAGATGGAAACGCTTGGCATTTGTATTTACTAGGATTAAATCTTTCTAAACTTTCTATAACAAGAAATGAATTTGCACAGTTTTTGCAAGATAAAGGAATTGGAATTTCAATGCATTTTATTCCACATTATAAATTTTCTTTATTTAATCATATAACTGAATTTAATGAAAAAAATTTTCCAAATGCAGAAGAACATTACCAACGAACAATTTCTTTACCACTTTGGCCAGGAATGACAGACTCAATGATTGAAAAAGTTATACAAACTGTAATACAAGTAGGAATTGAAAATGGCAGTACTAACTAAAGTTGTAAAAAAATTTTATACAGATATTGAGCTACCAGAAATTTTACATGGAATAATTATCAGAAGTCCAATAGAAAGTGGTACAATACGGTCAATTACACATCCTGACCTACCAGAAAATTATACAATTATTACAGCAAGAAATATAACTGGTATAAACAAAATTGTAACAAATAATATTGAATCCCCTGTTTTGGCTTACGAAAAAATTTCATACATTGGAGAACCAATCGGAATTTTAGTTGGTGAAGATAAAATCAAACTTTATGAATTATTAAATGAACTTGAAATTAAATATACAGAAGCACAAGAATCACCAGAAGTAATTGCAAATCAATCAAATATTATAGCATCAAGAAATGCAACCTTCGGTGAAAGCGAACTCTTGTTTACAGAAGCAGAAACAAAAATTGAACGTAGTTATGCATCATCTTTACAATTTACAAAAAGTAAAGAACCTCTTGGGGCAATTTGTAATTACACAAAAAAACATATAACCATTTACGCACCAACACAATGGCCTCATCATTTAAGACTTGGTATTTGTAATGTAATGGGGTGTAACAAAAATGACATAACAATAGTAAAAACAATTACTGATAACAATGCAACTAACAGCCTTTGGAGAACTTCAATTTTAGCATGTCAAACAGCAATCGCATCTAAAGTTGTTGGAAAACCAGTAAAAATTGTATTATCAAAAAAAGAACAAGATGAATATGTAGATTCACCAATAATTGTTCATACAAGTTACAAAGTTGCATTAGAAAAAAACGGTGCAATAAAAGCAATGAATGCAGATGTTAAAGTAGATTGTGGTGCCTATTGTCCATTCGCACAAGAAATTCTTGATAGATTAATAATTGCTTTATCTGCAATGTACCAGTACCAGACTTTTTGTATTACAGCCTATGCACAAACTACAAAAAAACCACCTCTTTCAGCAGATTTACATTTGACAGACTTCTTAGCTTTTTTTTCCTTAGAAAATATTTTTAATGAAATTAGTAAAGAACTAGATATTTTTCCAAATGAATTACGCAAAAAAAATATCTTAATAAACAATAAGGAAAAAAAGAAATATCCCTTTGTAATTGATTCTTCAAATTTAAATGATGTAATAGACAAAACTATTATTGAAAGTGATTTTTTAAGAAAACATATCTCATATCGTTTATCATCTGATAAAAATGATTTTATTTTACCACTAAGAGGTATTGGGCTATCATGTGCATTTGAAGGAAGTGGATTTTATGGAGCTTCTGTAAACGAAAACAATTTAAGTATGGAAGTTTCTATAGAAGTTGATGGTTCTGTTTTAATAAAATCGCCTACACCAAGTAATAGTATTTTAGAAATATGGAAAAATATTGTTAGTGAAATATTAAAAGTAGAAAAAGATGTCATATACATGGATGAAAAAGCCGTAGTACCTCTCGAACCTATATTACCAAATATTACAGCTGATAATATAAGTATTCTTACAAATCTTTTGCGAAAATGTTGTACAGCAATTCAAAAACAAAGATTTAGACATCCATTACCAATTAATGTAAAAAAATCTGTTATAGCTAACAAAAGTAAAAAATGGAACACAAAAGAATTTACAGGAGAACCTTTTCACAGTACATCTTGGATTTCTACTGTTACAGAAATAGAAGTTGATCCTTGTACTTATGCACTCAAAATACTTTCAATTTGGGTTGCAATATCAGGTGGACAAATTTTAAATAAACAAAAAGCTGAACTTTCTGTAAAAAAAGCAATTCATCAAACATTACAATATTCTGTTCCTGGAATTTCATATAATGATATAAAAAAACATATTTATTTTATTGAAAACAAAGATGAACCAAAAGAAATTGGAGATTTAATTTACAATTCATTACCTGCATCAATCACAAATGCATTAACACTTGCATTGAAACGAGAAGTACCTACACTTCCTCTTTTACAAGATGCAATTTACTATGCTTCAACTGAAGAAACTAATGAAAGCAAAGGAGTCAATGATTCTAATGAAAATTGAATTTCAAATTAATGGACATTCTATAGAAATAGAAGAAAATCCAAAAAAAAAATTATCTGAATTTTTAAGAGAAAATAATTATTTTTTGTACACATAAGAAGTCAAATTTTTCAAATACCT